>JAVKSW010000027.1:0-12976 GCA_039583505.1 Bryobacteraceae bacterium
ACGGAGCCGGATCTGCTTTCGCCTTGAAGGCCGTGAACTCGCGGGCGAGTTCGGCCTTGAGAATATCGGTTAGGGAAAGCCGGGCAGGGTCGGCAAAACCGTTAGACGATGCAATGAGGCCGATTGCAAACAGCGCGAGAGAGGACGCCGCACCCCAGGCTACAGCGGGTTTCGGGAGCAAACTCAAGGATAACAACCGGCCGGCAACGCGGGAATTGCCTGTCCACGCAGTTGCGCTGTGCGCGAACCGCACTTCTATTGTTCGTCGCAGAGCTTCCGCAAACTCTCCGTGTAGGGACTTCGCGCGACTCCCCTTTCGGTGATAATCGCAGTGACATAACGGTTCGGTGTGACATCGAAAGCAGGATTCGCAACCTTGATTCCATCGGGGGCGACCTGCACTCCCTGTACGTGCGTAACTTCTGTGCCGGCCCGTTCCTCAATCGGGATTTCGTCACCGGAGGCAAGCGTCAGGTCGAGCGTCGAAATGGGCGCTGCCACGTAAAACGGCACGTGGTTCTCCTTTGCAAGGACCGCGACGGCGTAGGTTCCCACTTTATTGCCCACGTCGCCATTGGCGGCAACCCTATCTGCGCCGACCACGACACACCCTATGCGGCCGCTCTTCAAGAAATGCCCGGCCATGTTATCCGTGATCAGGGTGGTGTCAATGCCGTCCCGCTGTAATTCCCACGCAGTGAGGCGCGCCCCTTGTAGGAATGGTCGAGTCTCATCGGCGAACACATCGATTTTCTTACCCATCCGCACTGCCGCTCGAATCACGCCCAGCGCGGTTCCAAAGCCGGCTGTCGCCAATGCACCTGCATTGCAATGCGTCAGAACCGTCTTCCCGTCGGGGACAAGATCGGCGCCAAAACGCCCGATTGATTCGTTGATGGCGATATCTTCTTTACGAATCTCCTGCGCTTCGCTCACCAACCGCGACCGGATCTGTTCAAGTGGCAGGTGCCTTACGGACGCGAAGACCTGTTTCATGCGATCAATGGCCCAGAACAGGTTCACCGCCGTCGGGCGAGTCTGCGCCAGCGTGTTGCAGATGGCGGGCATGTCTGAATCGAGATCATTGGAATCTAGCGCGCCGAGCGCCACACCCATGGCGGCGGCCACGCCGATGGCCGGCGCACCGCGAATAATCATGTTGCGAATAGCGTAGGCTACTTCCGTGTAGGTTCGACAGGTGACGAACGCCGTTTCGCGCGGCAAGCGCGTTTGATCGATCATCACCACGCCATCCGGCGTCCACTCGATCGTCTCCACGGTGCGGTGCGTAAGGACAGCGGGGGAACTCATCATTACGTGTGTTTGGTAACCGCCAACGCGATTAGGAATACGGCGTTGTAGCAGCCGTGCATGATCGTCGACGGGATGATCGAATTCGCCCTTGCTCGAATCCATCCCAGAACCACCCCGACAAGAGCGACAGCAACCACATACTGCCAGGCGAATGAATATTCGGGAGCGTGCAGCGAACCGAATAATATAGCGGTTAGCACAATTCCGGCGATCAGACCGAAAGTGCGCACAAGCAGCGGCTGAATGAATCCACGAAACAGAAGCTCTTCAAACACGGGCGCAATCGTTACGGCCATGACCCCGAAGACTGCCAGCAAAATCGGAGAGCTCACGAGTTTGTCAATCGGTGAATCTACCTTCGGCGTATGTAACAAAGTCGCGAGGCCCGAGACGGCAAACGCGAGCACCATCCCTCCGATCGCCGCTATCCACAGATTGAATTTACTACGCCGCCATCCGAGCGACACCATCACCGGCCGCCCATAGCGCGAGCGAAAAACGATATAAAAGCTCAAGTAGACGAAGGCGTAAAGCGCAAACTGGGTCGGCAGTAGCAACGGAGTCTGGTCTGTTTTCAGGGCCGGACGGTAAAGGGCGAGAACACCAACGGCAACCACGATCACAGCGATGGAGGCAAACAGCAGACCAGCAAATAACGCTAAGTCCGTGTATCCCCAGAAGGGTTCGCGCGACGGCGCTAATGGAGGCGCTGCGGCGTCGGCCGGCGGAACTGGCGAGATCTCCGTCGAATCAGGCGGCATTTCCCGCTTTCATTATCTTCCGTAACGCCTCCGCGGTATGGCTGCGACGGTTCTCGATCACCTCTTCGGGCGTGCCCGCGGCCACAATTTGGCCGCCCTGTTCTCCACCCTCCGGCCCGAGGTCGATAATGTAGTCGGCGCTCTTGATTACATCAAGCTGATGTTCGATCACCACCACCGTGTTGCCCAAGTCCACCAGGCGTTGCAGCACGTCGAGTAAATGCCGGATGTCCTCGAAGTGCAGACCCGTCGTCGGTTCATCCAGTAAATAAAAGGTGCGGCCGGTTTGCCGTTTGCTCAGTTCCTTCGCCAGCTTGATGCGTTGCGCTTCGCCGCCCGAGAGCGTCGTCGAAGACTGCCCCAGGTGAATGTAGCCGAGACCTACATCGGTCAAGGTCTTCAGCTTGTTCTGAGCTTGCGGGATGTTGATTAACAGCTCCAAAGCTTCCTCCACCGTCGATTCCAGCAGATCGGCAATGCTCTTCCCTTTGTACTTGACCTGCAGCGTCTCGAGATTATAGCGGCGTCCGCGGCACACGTCGCAGGTCACGTACACGTCCGGCAAGAAGTTCATTTCGATGCGCTTCAGCCCGTCGCCCTGGCATGCTTCACAACGCCCGCCCTTGACGTTAAAACTAAAGCGACCGGCTTTGTAGCCCCGCTCGCGAGATTCCGGCAGCATCGCGTAGAGCTCTCGAATGACGGTAAACACACCCGTATAGGTAGCCGGATTCGAACGTGGCGTCCGGCCGATGGCGGATTGATCGATCTCGATCACCTTATCGATGTTTTGCAATCCGACAATCGCGGCATGCGCTCCCGGCTCCTCGCTCGATCCATATACCTCTTTTGCCAGCGCACGATACAGAATGTCGTGGATGAGCGTGGATTTACCGCTACCCGAAACACCAGTCACCACAATCAGCGTCCCCAGGGGAAAATCCACATCGATGCTCTTCAGGTTATGTTCGGTGGCGCCTCTCACGCTGAGCTTAAGACCGTTGCCGCAGCGCCGCAGGAGCGGAGATGCGATCGCCAGGCGTCCGGATAAATATTCACCCGTTAGCGACTGCGGAACCCGCATGATCTCGGCCGGGCTGCCCTGCGCCATCAAATTTCCGCCGAGGCGCCCGGCGCGCGGCCCGAGGTCGATGACATAATCGGCGCGCTCAATGGTCTCCGCATCGTGCTCCACCACCAGTACCGTATTCCCCAGATCGCGCAGATGGTGCAGTGTGTCGAGCAGGCGTCCGTTATCCCGCGGGTGAAGACCGATGGACGGCTCATCGAGCACGTACAGCACGCCGCGCAGTTTCGACCCGATCTGCGTCGCCAGCCGAATCCGCTGCGCTTCTCCCCCCGAAAGCGTTGACGAAGAGCGGTCGATGCTGAGGTAATCGAGCCCGACTGCGCACAAGAACTCGAGCCGATTTTGAATCTCTTCTAGCACTCTCCCCACCACTTGCAGTTCGCGCGCGGTGAAACGCCAGCTCCCGACCAGCGGCAGCGCTCGAGCGATCGGCAATTGCGTGAACCCCGCAATTGAGACGCCTTTCACCTGAACGGCCAGGCTCGCCGGTTTTAATCGCTGTCCGCGGCATTGCGGGCAAGTCGTCGGCGACATATAATCCATCAGCCATTCGCGGTATCCTTCGCTTGCACGGGCGTAATGTTCGTCTAAAATCCTCAGAATCCCTGCGAACTGGCCGTTTCCATAAACCAGCAGATGGCGCGTCTTCTTCGGAAGAGCCTCGAACGGGATGGACAAATCGATCCGGCACTTCTCAGCAGCCTCATGCAGGGCGGAAGCCATATAGGAGGAACCGGAACCCGGCCCAAGTGCACCGTCAAGCAGCGGCTTCGTGGGATCGCAAATCACTTTCACCGGGTCGAATGCCCATGTGCTGCCGACGCCGTTGCAGGTTTCGCAGGCGCCGTAAGGACTGTTGAACGAAAACGACCGCGGCTCGAGCTGCGGGATGCTGGTGCCCTCGTTCGGGCACGCGAGCTTTTCCGAGTACAGCCGCTCCGGCCCATCGATCACCGCAACCACCACCAGCCCGTCTGACCACTTGAGCGCCGTTTGAATCGATTTTTCGAGCCGCTGCTCAATCCCTGCCTTCACCACTAAACGATCGATCACCACCTCAATCGTGTGATTCTTCCGCTTGTCAAGCTTCATCGGTTCGTCCAGCGTTCGAAGCTCGCCATCGATACGCGCGCGAAATCCCGCCTTCATGATCGCTTCCAGCTCTTTCTTGTACTCGCCCTTACGTCCTCGCGCGACGGGCGCAAGAATCATGATTCGCTCGTTCTGATGCTGGGAAGAAACCTGCTCCAGAATTTGTGCCGGCGATTGCCGGGCGATTTCCGCGCCGCAGAGCGGGCAATGCGGTACTCCAACGGAGGAATACAACAGCCGAAGGTAGTCGTAAATCTCCGTTACGGTGCCTACCGTCGATCGGGGGCTGCGCGATGTCGTTTTCTGCTCAATCGAAATCGCCGGGCTCAACCCATCGATCGAGTCCACTTCAGGGCGCTCCATCTGATCGAGAAACTGGCGCGCGTAGGGCGAAAGCGTTTCTACGTAGCGGCGCTGCCCCTCCGCGTAAATCGTGTCGAACGCCAGCGAGCTCTTGCCGGAACCGCTCAAGCCAGTGATCACCGTAAAAGTGTTCCGCGGGATCTCTACACTGATGTTTTTGAGGTTGTGCTGGCGGGCGCCATGCACCGAAATACGATCTAACATTCAGAAGCGATAATTCTATTGTCGGGTACGCGACTTCCAAACATGGCGAAAAATTTCAAAGATCTGTCGGAACGCGAGATTTTAGCGCTGGCCGTTTCTCTCGAAGAGGAGGACGGCCGCATCTACGGCGAGTTTGCCGAGGGGTTGCGCGACGACTATCCGGGTACGGCAAAGCTTTTAGAAGAGATGCAGGCTGAGGAATCGGAGCATCGCAGCAGTTTAATCGATCTTTATCGCTCGCGTTTCGGAGAGCACATTCCCTTGATCCGCCGCCAGGACGTAAAGGGCTTCGTGTCACGTCCGGCACTTTGGCTGGCGCGGCCGATCGGTCCGAGTCACGCTCGTAGCGCCATAGAGCAGATGGAATCCGAGACACGCCGTTTCTACAATCTCGCCATCGAGCGGACTACCGACGCGTCCACCCGCAAGCTGCTCGGGGACCTCGCCGAAGCCGAGGCAAAGCATACCGCCGCGGCCGAGAGCATGGAGAAACAGCAAATAACACCGGAAGTGCGCCTTGATGAAGCCGAAGCGTATCGGCGCACTTTCGTCTTGCAATTCGTTCAGCCCGGACTCGCCGGCCTGATGGACGGCTCGGTATCAACGCTGGCCCCCGTATTCGCGGCCGCCTTCGCCACCCAGAAGAGCCACGACGCATTCCTGGTTGGCCTCGCGGCTTCCATCGGCGCGGGCATTTCCATGGCCTTCGCGGAGGCTCTCTCGGATACCGGCCTATTGACCGGCCGGGGCAAACCCGTGATCCGCGGCTTGGTCACCGGCGTCATGACAACCGCTGGGGGCATCGGTCACACACTGCCGTATTTGATCACTAATTTCCGAGTCGCGACGACCGTGGCCATCGTTGTGGTGGCGGTCGAACTCGCTGTGATCAGTTGGATTCGCCAGCATTATATGGATACTCCGCTCCTGCGCGCGGCCTTGCAGGTCGTCCTGGGCGGCGTACTCGTATTCGTCGCGGGCATTCTGATCGGCAACTCGTAGGGGAGACGACAAAAGCATGGCGAACGGCATGGTCGAGTATGCGGATGCGAGTCCGGAGGTGCGCGCTATTTATGACGACATTATGGCGACGCGCAAGACCGACTGGGTCAATAATTTTTGGAAGACGCTTGCACGCGATCCCGCGACCCTGCGTCGAACCTGGGAAAGCATTAAGCAAATCATGGCACCGGGCGCACTCGACGCGCTGACCAAGGAATTAATTTATCTTGGCGTCAGTGCGACCAATCAGTGCCCGTACTGTATGGCGTCGCATACCGCGTCGGCGCGCAAGAAGGGAATGACGGAAGCGATGTTGGGCGAGTTGATGGCCGTCGTTGGTATGGCGAATGAGACTAACGCGCTCGCGGCCGGCTATCAAGTAGAGATCGACCAACAATTCAAAACACCCGGCTAACGGCACGCTTACACCCCCGTCAGTTGGAAGGACACGTGCACCGATCTTTCCACTATGAGACTACATCTGGAACGCTACACTCCCGAGATCTGCTCTCATTTACAGCAAATGGCCGAGCACCGCCAGTGGAAGGATTGGCATCTGCTTGATTCGGCAAACGAAGAGCTACTCGAAGATCTGGAATTGACCTATCACCTGCATGTGGCTGCGGAGGCGACGGGTATGCGAGCTGGAATGCCCCCGATGCCGCTGTTTCCTCCGCGCTTTATTGACAGCGAGGGGCTGTTAGATCCCGTCGAGTTCGTTAACGTTTATCGGCGCCGTCATTCGCATGGCGCATGGAACCAATCGGATAACGGCGGCAATCCTGAAAGCCCGCAACATCGCTATCAAAGCTGTGCAGGGTGATCGTCTGGAAGGACATACTCAAACATTTTGCTTGTATCCTGTTTTCATGAGCAGCCCATCATGAGCACTCAACGCGCCATGCCGGGCGGCCGGGTGGATCGTGAAACACTGCCCAAAGGCCCGCATGGCCGTTCCCTATGCCGCTGGTGCAACCTGGAGGTTCCGCCTGGCCGCTCAACGTTTTGTTCCGGGTGGTGCGTTGAAGAGTGGAAGCTGAGAACCGATCCGGGTCACCTACGCGATCGAGTGCTCGAACGGGATCGAGGCGTGTGTGTGCTTTGCGGTCTGGATTGCGTGGCCGAGCTGCGGCGCGTCAAGAGGCTGAGGGGCGCCGCACGGGCCAAAGCGATGATCGAGTGGGGCCTGGCTGCTCACCTGAGCAGAGTGCGAAGATCAACTCATCGGAAGACTCTTTGGGATGCGGATCACATTGTGCCGGTTGCCGAAGGCGGCGGGGAATGCGACCTCTCGAACATGCGCACTCTGTGCCTCAAGTGTCATCGTAAGCGGACCGAAGAGTTGCGCCAGCGCCTGCGTAAAGGCTGAGCGCGTGGGGTGCCGGCGCTCAATGCGGCGAGCCGCGCCTACAAAGTTCCCCGTCAGCGCCCTCCCTATAACGCGTACGTTCTTCCGCGATGTGCGCCCACGAGTATCTGAAACAGCCGGTGTCCAATCAATTCATGCAACGACAGCAGTTCCTTATTTGCATTCACAATCGACTGGACATCCCCGGGATCTGCTCCGGCGCCGCCCGCTTTCAGAGCGTCCGTCGCCTCCTTGATGATCGGATCGGTCATGACCTCTCCGGCCATCTCCCACAGCGTAATGAAACGATCGACCGCCGTCGGCAGGCTGATGGAGAACACACCGTGATTGCTGGTTGTCCGCGGCGGCTTGTAATCCAGGTTGAAAGGACCTTTGTAGTTGTACGTGCGTAGCAGCACCAGCACGTTCAGCCAGTCCAGAGGATTGACGAGCCCTACGCCTATATCGACGTCGTGCTTGAGCCGATACCCGTCATTAATATCGAAATGGAAAAGCTTGCCGCATAATAGGGCACGCGCGAGCGAAGCCCGTGGTGCGCCGCCCCACATCAGTTCGTGCAGATACTCAGGATTCAAGCCGACCATCTCGGGATGGCTGATTAGGCCGGAAAAGATGAGCACCAGCATCGCGTCAGAGGTCGGCAACAAAATTTCCGCCTGAGGCTCGAAAGGTTTGGCCTCGAGGCAATGCTTCAGCGTAGGCCGGTTATATTTCTTCGCCAGTTCAATGTCGGCCTCGCACGCTGCGTTTATGCCTTCCGCGTACCAGCGCAGCGTCTGTGTCTCATCGATCGCTCCCTGCACGTAATAGCCAAGCGTTCCCGGCCAGTAAACCGCGAATTGAGCGCCAAGGTCGTGACCTATCGCCACCGTATTCGTGACTCGCCTGCGGGCATACTCGCGGACGTCGGCGGCTTCGGCGGCTGAACTCGCTGCCCAGACTGCGTGATGGAAAGTTTCCGTAGTAACCATCGAGCATTTCAACCCATGTTTAGCCAAACTGGCCTTGATGCGGCCGACAATCTCATCCTGCTTCGGGGTAAACAGGGCTTCAGTTGGGATCACGTCAGTATCGTGCGTGCACCAATAGCCGATGCCGATTTTGCCGTACTCCTCAATGACCGTTTCAAAGGTGATCGGCGCTCTTGTGGGTGCGTGAAACAGCGCATGTCCTTCATAAGCCGCGGCCCATTGCGGTCCCGTGATGAAGTAACGGCGCCGCACTTCGGGCGTATAGCTTCCACCACACGCTTGCGTCAGGCGATCCACCAGCGCCTGCTGTTTCTCTTGTGGAATTGCGTTCATAATCAGCCCTCTGAATGTAGACTTCGTTTTCATGGATATACTACTTGCCGTTTTTACTTCATCTAGGCATTGGGAATCGTAAATCATGAAAAATGCGTGCTGGGCCGCACCGGCATCGCTTTAGTCTCCCGACGGCTTCTCTGCATGTAGGATGTCATCATGCGCTCTGAACGCGGTGTCCGTTTTCTTGTTGCTGCGAGTCTGCCTGCGATGTTGCTGACACAAGCTATGGGAGCCACACAGGATCCAGGACGCGAATACGGCCGGTCGGTGGTTGTCACCAAGATGGGCATTGTGGCAACTAGCCAGACGCTCGCGTCTGCCGTGGGCGCCGCGATCTTGAACGACGGTGGGAGCGCGGTCGACGCGGCCATTGCCGCGAATGCGGCTTTGGGCGTTGCTGAGCCGATGATGAACGGCATCGGCGGCGATCTCTTCGCAATCGTGTACGACGCCAAAACTAAGAAACTCTACGGTCTGAATTCAAGCGGCTGGGCGCCGCGCGCGTTGACGATTGAGCGTCTGAGAACGAAAGGCATAACAAAATCGACCCCGCGAGAGAGCATCCATTCGGTGACTGTACCTGGCGCCGTAGCGGGCTGGGACGCGCTCCATCGGCGTTTCGGCAAACTGCCATTCAACCGCCTGCTCGAACCAGCCATTTATTACGCGCGGACCGGTATCCCGATTGCCGAAATGGTGGCGCAAGTCTGGAAAAACGCGGAGCAAACGCTTGAGTCCCAGCCTGGTTTCCGGGAAACGTTTCTGCCGGGAGGACACGCGCCGGCAGCGGGCGAAGTGTTTCGCGATCCCGATCTCGCCAGCTCGCTCGAGCTGATTGCCTCCCACGGGCGTGACGGATTCTATCGCGGTGCTACCGCCCGAAAGATCGTCGAGTTCTCAAAGGCCCAGGGCGGCACGATGACCGAACAGGATCTGGCGGAGTTTCTACCGGAGTGGGTCACGCCGATCTCCACGACCTACCGCGGATGGACGGTTTCCGAACTGCCGCCCAACGGACAAGGCATCGCCGCGCTCTCGATGCTGAACATCATGGAGCAGTTTCCTTTGCGCCAATACGGCCAGAACAGCGGCAAAGCCCTGCATCTCATGATCGAGGCGAAGAAGCTGGCTTACGCGGATCTGCTGCGGTACGTCGGCGACCCGCGCTTCACCGATGTACCCGTCGAGCCGCTTATATCGAAAGAACTCGGGCGCAAGCGCGCGGATTCAATCGATCCGAACCGGGCGCACTGCAGCGTATCGCCCTCGGAGTTGACCGCTAAGCTCAATGCACTGGGTCGGGATACCACCTACTTGTCCGTGATCGACCAGGGCGGCGACATTGTTTCGTTGATTCAGAGTAATTTCAGTACGTTCGGTACGGGTCTGGTGGCGCCCGGAACGGGTTTTGCCCTGCAGAATCGCGGCCAGCTCTTCACGCTCGAACCAGGCAAGCCTAACTCGCTCGCACCGCACAAGCGGCCCCTGCATACTATCATTCCGGGATTTATGCAGAAAGGCGACGAAAGAATCGGGTTTGGCATCATGGGCGGATTCAATCAGGCCCAGGCGCATGCGCAGTTTGTTTCAAATATCGTGGATTTTGGGATGAATATACAAGCCGCTTTGAGCGCCGCCCGCTTTACGAAACCAACCTTTGAAGGATGCGATGTGATGATCGAGTCGCGAGTGCCCGATAACGTGCGTCGTGAGCTTCTGGCGAAGGGGCATCAATTGGAAGTTGTGGATGCTTATTCCTCCGCGATGGGGCGGGGCAACGTGGTCATGAGCGACGGAAGCGGAGTGAATTTCGGCGCGTCAGACCCGCGTGCCGATGGCGAAGCGATTCCACAGACCCCGCCCTGGAGCGCACACCAGTAGTCCGCGCGGCGCGATCCCTATCCCAAATACTCGACGTGTACGTACGTGCCGAGTCGCGCGTTATAAGCCAGGTACCAGCCCGGGTGGTCCGGATCCTCATAAATGACGATGGGGTCGGAGTTCCACAACCAGTCACCAACGTATCCGTAATCGGCGGGCGCAACGTCCCAATAGAAATTGTTAAACCAGAACCGCCCTGGACCGCCTCCCTGCAGATGCCACTCGTGACCCGGGCCGAAGCCGCCAGTAAACCGTCCATGCTCCCATGGGTGATCCATGTGGTATCGGGGATCATCCCTCCCGGAATCGTGCCCGATCCATTGGTCGTTGTTGGCGTGCACGTGCGGCGCGTTCGGATGTCCAGCGGCATCGCTGAAATTTCGCTGTTCTTGTCTCCCGCCCTGCTGATATCTTCCCGTTTGCTGCTGGTCTCTCCCGCCTCGCTGCTGGTATCTTCCTTCTTGCTGCTGGCCGCGTGAAGCGGCATTGTAATTATTCACCGGAGCAGGACCATGGGCTGGGATGTGCCCGCCGCCAACTTGTCCGCGGTCGCCGCCGTGTTGCGAATCCCCTCGTTGGCCGCCACCTCGTTGATCGCCAGCTCGCTGCTCACCGCCATGTTGCCCACCGTCGCCGGTCGGCGCGGCGAACGCGGGCGCACAAACCACAAGTAAGAATGCTGCAAGAAATCCGATGGGTTTTTTCATTCGACTTGATCTTACCCCAGAACGCTTATCGGCGATGGGAGTTAGGTCCTCTGTGTTTTTGCACGTTGTAATGATATCTGTTTCGCGTACACTTCGCGAAAGCTCCTCGCCGCCGCGTTCGCAGCCCAGATTTCCAAATCCGCGTCCTGATCGGCCTCAACCATTACGCTGATCGTTCCGTCCTTCACTGCGGTCGCCACATTACGCACCTTCTGCTCGTGACCGCGATCGAGCGCATCGGCGATTCGCAGCAACGGTTCCAGGTAGGTGACCAGCCGCTTGGAATCCGCGTCCAGAGCTTGAAATTGGGAATGTCTCGGCTGGGGCATCGATTTTCTGTGAAAGCGGCAGAGGGCTGCTATGGTAAGCCGTTCCTTGTTTGTGAATCCCGGCAAATCGGAGTTCGCCACCAGGTAAGCGGAATGCTTGTGATGTCCGATTCCGCTGACGAAATGACCGATGTCGTGCAAAAACGCAGCGGCCTCGAGCAACTTGCCGGCCGCGGGTGGAAGCTGGTGAAGTGCGTGCAGCGTTTCAAACAGCCGGTGCCCGAGGCACGCAACGTGGCGTGCGTGCGGCAAAGCAACTCCGTAGCGTCTGGCCATGGCTTCTACCACGGACCGCTGCTCGCGCGAAAGCTGCGATAATTCGCGGCCTACGCCGCGGGCAGCAAGGTCTGCAATGATTCCATCGCGCACTCCGGCCGCGCAGTAATACAGCGACGGATGCCTGAACACCTCCAGAACTCGTAAGAACACGGCCGTGCCGCCGATGATGATTTCAGCGCGCTTTGGACCGATGCCGGTCAGCTTGCGTCGTGCCGCCAAGTCGGTCGCAACCAGCGCTCTGTAAAACTGCCTGATCTGGCTGGTCGACGCGCGAAGCCGGTCCGCCGCGTCGCGTTTTGCCCGCGCAACCTGATTCGTCACCGAAACGATGGCCGCGGCGGTGGCCGAGGTTGCAACCGCACGGTCGAACTTCTCTCTGTCGTGCTGTTTACGGAATGAAACGAGCTTTTCTTCGATATACCTGTCGATCCTGTGCAGCTCTTCCTCGCGAGGCGGATCCGTTTTGAGAAAAACCTCTGTTAGCCGTACCGCGCCGAGCGGCTTCGACACGGCGTCGATAAGCCGCGCGCCTTCGCTGATGATCAACTCCGCGCTGCCCCCGCCAACGTCGATGATCAACGTTCGTTCTTTCGGCCGTGGCCACCGGGCGCCCACGCCCAAATGAATTAAGCGCGCCTCTTCCGGGCCGGAAATGATCTCGACGTTCGTTCCCAGCGCTTCGCTCGCCTGTTTCAGGAATTGCTGCTGGTTGCCTGCGTCGCGCACCGCGCTCGTGGCCACTGCACGAACGCCTACAATCTCCAGCCGGTTATATCCCGCGGCCATGCGCGCCAGCGTGGACGTAGTCAAATCCAGCGCTTCTTTGCTGATCCGGCCGGTCCGAAACACGCTCTCTCCCAACCTCGTGACTTGCCGGTCCTGCGCCAGGATTCGCGTTTCCCCTTGGCTCACCTCCGCGGCCATCATTCGAACCGAGTTGCTTCCGATATCGATTGCTGCGTACCGCGGCATATCCGTTTTATAGCAACACTTTCCCGAATACCAGCCCTCGCTAAACTGGAATTTGATGGGTCCTGGCGAACTGTTGCTCAAAAGATGAAGTCGTTTTTGCGCCCAGTCGCCCGTCGTTACCGCAACTGGATGGATCGTTGGGAAAGCGAGCTGTGCTTCCGGGCCACTGACCGTGTCGTTCGCCCTTTCGATTTTGGGCTCGAATGGAGCAAGGCTTGGCCGTGCTCGATCGTGGTGCCGCTAAACGGATCACACCCGATCGAGTACGTCACGCGCTTGAACGAGTGTGCAGTTCGAAACAGCGGA
>JAVKSW010000028.1:0-12949 GCA_039583505.1 Bryobacteraceae bacterium
GCGCAGCAGTTGTTCCCGGGACAAGACGCAATAGACCGGCACATCATGTGGACGGATCCTCTAACTAAGGTCGCCGGCATCAGCCCTAGTGCTCGCCGAATTGTCGGTGTTCTGGCCGACGTAGACGATGCCGACATCCTCCCGCAGCGTAACTTGACGATTTATTCGCCGTTTGCGCAGGGGCCGCTATACGGAGCGTGCCTGCTGGTGCGCTCGGGCAAAGATCCTACCGCCCTGATCCCATCCATCACGAAAACCATCCGCGCGGTAGCCGCGACGCAACCCGTAGAGCACGCCAGCACTCTTGAAGGTGTCCGCACCGAAGTGCTGGCGAACAACCGCGTGAATGCCATTGTGTTCGGAGGGTTCGCGCTTCTAGCGCTAGCGATTTCGGTGGTCGGCATTGCGGGTGTGCTGGCTTTTTCGGTGAGCTGGCGCAGACGAGAGTTTGCCATCCGGCTCGCAGTTGGCGCCCAGCCGCTCCGGATTCTGTCAAACGTGCTGATGGACGGAGCAACGACTGCTGCGATTGGCATTGCACTCGGCGGCCTGGTGGGCTGGGGATTGTCACGCCTGGCCGGCAATTACGTTTCGGAACTTCAGCTTCCTGGCCCGATACCGTTGCTAGGATCGGCAGCGGTCGTGGTTCTCTCAGCCCTGTTGGCATCGTTAGTGCCGGCCGCGCGTGCTGCGCGAGTTGACACGGTGCAAGCGCTTCGCGCCGAATGAGAAGCCTGCGGACGGCCAAGCAAAAATAACGGGACGAATTTAGAATGGCGCTTACGACACAGTGACGATATGAGAAAGCGAATCGATTCACAATTGCGATCTGTTAATCAGAATGTCGGGCTGCCGCGAATTCAATGAATCGGGCAGCCACTCCGGCACGGGCAGGTCAGCGCAACCGTTGCCACCGCGTATGATGCACTCTACTCGGCGCTGAAAGATTGGGGCCGGTTCGAACTGGTGCTCATACCCAGCGATGCCGATCTCGTCTTTCAGATTCATGTGATCTGCCCGTCTATCGCAGAAGGTCACCCGGTGCTCGAACTGCAAATCCTTGACCCGAAAACTCGGATCGCTCTCTGGGGCTTTAGCGAAATCGCCGATCCCGCCGAACTTCAGAAGAACCGGGATACAAACTTTCAGCGTACCCTTGCTCAACTTACACAAGACCTAAAAGCACTCTTCGGCCGAGCCGATTCGCCTGAAGTCTCCGCTACTAAGCAGCACTAATCAAGTCTTGTATAGATCCGGCCTAACGGCCTACCGTTTACGAATCCAAGTTGACGGTCGGCATGTCGGAGATTTGAACGGTTCATAGTGCGCCGCCAACGGGCTTCCGGAACGCCTTGGGAATCTCGTCCGTTATCTCCTAATATCGGTACCTATTTCCGGCGCTGATCACCGAGTCTGAGCTTGTTTTGGCCAGGAGCTCCCTGCACTGGACTATTTAAGACGGCACGCGCCAGCGCCAGCAGGTGGCCACCGCCGAGTTCCTCCGAGCGAAACGAGCCGGCGTTCCAGCGCTTCGACCCTTTCGTTTTAAAATTCACTTCTGCAGCCTCTTGCGTTCACGCGCGGGTGGCGCAAAGGCGATTTTTCACTTACACGGTCAACGGGTGATTTCGTCCTTCTAAATACAGGGTCCGAGGTCACCAACTATCGAGATCATCTCAAGCCGGACCCTCGAATTGCGAAAGATAGGACTGGCTGAGCGAGCGGCTCAGGTCCTCCTTGATCGCCGCAAGCGTTTATTGTGATGACGGTCGGCCAGGAGGCTAGTACGCCAGTACGATTGTAGGTTTACACGAGCGGCCTTAATAGGTATCATCAAAGACCAAATGGTTTCATACCTTTTTCGGCAATCTATTTTCTTTGGACCGCTGCTGGCGTGTATGCTGGCGGGCATCCCGGCGCTGGCGGATAGCTTCAGCTATACCGGAAGTGCACAAACGTTCAGCGCGCCGATCACCGGGATTTACGACATCGTCGCGTATGGCGCTTCGGGGGGCAACGGTGATCGAACGTTCGGCGGTTTAGGCGCGGAGATCGGTGCCGATTTCAACTTGACAGCCGGCGAGACATTGACGGTCGACGTAGGCCAGCAGGGTGATAACGGCGTTAGTGGAGTAGGCGGCGGTGGTGGCGGCAGCTTCGTGGTGGCACCCGGCAGCGTGCCGCTGCTGATCGCCGGCGCTGGTGGTGGCGGCGGTTTACTTGGCACAAACGGAGGGAACGCCTTAACCGGTACCGCGGGTGGCGGCGGAAATTTCGGCGGTGTGGGCGGGACCAATGGTCAGGGCGGCAGCGGCGGGGGCCTGGCCGGCGGCGGCGGTGGAGCCGGGTTCTACGGAAATGGCGCAAATGGCGGCCGTGAGGGAGGCGGAAGAGGCACGGATTATCCCGCTCTCAGCGGCGGCAGTGGATTTATTTCAGGCAATGGCGGTTTTGGAGGAGGCGGAGGCGGAGGAGATGTAGGCGGTGCTGGTGGTGGCGGCTACAGTGGCGGGGGCGGCGGCGGTTTCGATTCCACCAATTCGCATGGTGGCGGCGGCGGCGGCGGGGGCTCGTATCTGGACGCGTCGGCATTCAATACACTCCTGCTCGCCGACATACAATCCGGGGACGGTCTGGTGACGATTACGGAAGTACCCGCCAGCACGCCCGAGCCCGGATCATATGCGCTGCTTGGTCTGGGTCTGCTGGGCCTAGCCGGGATTCACCGTTTAAGAGCCAACCGATAAGCCAAGGGTGCGCCCAATTTTAGACAAAGCGTTTCGATGTGGCTTCTGTTGTTCGGCCTCAACGTGACAACCTCGTACGGAGCCCTCACATGACGGTGTAGTCGGCTTTCTCGGGGATGTGGACGGTTCGCATGTGTTGCCCGCCGGGCGGTTCCAATTGGCTTCGACGACGTGTTCCCCTGGGTCGGCGCTGGCTAAACGTGCCGTTAACAAGAAATATCGGAAGCTATTTTCCCGCACTGATCGCCGAGATCTTTGCAGGGATATGCAATTGTATTCTGCTTACTTGCTGCGTATTTGTGGCTAATTTCCGGTTTCCCCGTCATCCTGGCGTCGGTCTCGCTTGATCTGCTTGCGGGCCGAAACAGAGCGCTGTCAGAGCAGACGCAGCGCCCACGGCGTGACGCGCCCAATGTGTTTCCATTGAGAAGCGCCAGTCCCATACTGCCGCTCCTGCATCAACCTCCACGAGTGAGGCCGATTTGACGTCGCGCCAAATGTCGGCAAGATCGTCCGAAATCGAAGCTACTACTGCCTCGGGAGATTGCGCTTCCAATGGTTCAAGTATCTGCCAATAGATATCCGTTGACAGCTTCTCAGCCACGCTCGTTCGCATCGCTTGCCAGTCCGCGTGTCCGATTTCGATGTCCAGCGCATGATCGTTTCCTGGGTCCGTTTCGGGCAGAGCTAGCGCAGTGCTATATAGACGCAAGACAGATCGCAAGCACTCGTTCGCGAAAGTCCATGAATTCCTTTGGGTTTGGGAATCTTCGATAAGAGCGCAGTACTGGCGAGCTTCGCTGATGAAATCCTGAATGGTGGCCTTCACGCATTTATGCTCGCAAAGCAAAAGGATCCACATAGCGCGCCCGACGGCTAGTCTCGTATTGCTTCCGAGTTGCTCCTGGATTATCGGGCACTCGGAAAGTGTAAGGCAGATACGGAACGGAAAGTCCGCGTTGTGGTCTAAAATCCATTTGGATTGTTGTCCGCACAATCAAGCGAGATCGTGATGGCGGAATCGGAAAAGGACGGGGTCGCTCGGGAGGTTGCTGATCTACGGATAACGTTTGACTCGGCGCTTTCAAACAAACGAAAGTACCCCGTCACAGAGTTCAACGCCTTTGTGCAAAGCACCCGCCGCTACGTCAAGATCACGGCTGGGGACCCGCTGATTCACAACAGCGTAGCACAGGCAGTGAACGGACTGAGGGAGTTCTTAGAAGTGGAACAAAAGCGGATTCCTGGAAATATTTTGTTTGAGGCGGACAGACTGGAGCTTTTCGCTGGCTACGATCCTAGCTTCGATGGCGACGAGCCTCCGGGCTTATAAGCCGTGTTCGTGTCAGACTTTTCGGCCGGCGCGATTTCTATACACTTGCCGACTACAGCGGACTTTTCGGGTTGTCCCTTAGCTGCGTCCCTAAACGCCTAAAATTTTTAGCCGCAGACAAATGGCGTTATGATGTGCTGCCCAGCCGTCAAAAGGTCCCGACGCACCTGGTCGTGACCGTATTAGAAGACACTCTGCCAAAGATCTGCGTTTCTTGGTAGGATGTCTTCTAGAGATGGCCCGACAGAACCATTATCAAGACCGCATAGAGCTCATGCAGGGGACCTTGGACATGCTAATCTTACGAACCCTCCAGTGGGGCTCCCAGCACGGCCACGGTATCGGCCAAGCTATCCGAGCTAAGTCGGAGGAGGCTCTTCAGGTTGAACACGGGTCGCTCTATCCTGCCCTCCATCGCTTGGAGAAACGGGGATGGCTGAAGGCAGACTGGAAGCCTTCGGAAGCTAATCGGAGAGCCAAGTATTACAGGCTAACTGCGGCAGGAAAGAAGCAGCTGATAAAGGAAGAATCCAATTGGAACGCCTTGGTTGAGACGATTGCGCGTGTGATGAAGCCCGTGTAGAGGGGGCATTATGAAGTGGCTGCGTTGGAGGGAAACGAGGAAAGCCCGGGAACGTGAGTTGGACGAAGAAATTGAGGCCGACTTCGCTTTGGCCATCCAGCAAAGATTAGAAGCGGGCGCAACCCAAGAAGAGGCGGAGTTTGCTGCTCGTCGCGATTTCGGCAACGTCACCAGGATAAAGGAGGTCACGAGAGACATGTGGGGATGGGTCCGTCTAGATGGGGTGTTACAGGACGTTCGCTATTCATTGCGGCGTTTACGAAAGACGCCGGCGTTCACGATCACAGCGATTGTGACGGTAGCGCTGGGTATAGGCGCAACCACTTCCATGTTTACCTTGATCTACGCCATTCTGCTGAAATCGCTTGCGGTCTCAAATCCTCGCGAGTTGTACCGGCTCGGGAAAGAAGCGCGTTGCTGCTTTTGGCCGGCGTACAGCCAAGCCAATGAGTTTTCACTGGCGTCGTACGATCTCTACACATATTTTCGCGACGAGACGAAAGGCTTTTCAGAGTTGGCCGCCTTTCAGGCAGGCAGGCCGCTTTTGGGCGTTACGCGCTCAGCTAGAGCGGAGCGGGCACAAAGCTATCCCGGCGAGTTCGTCTCAGGGAATTACTTCGCGATGTTCGGCATCCGACCATATGCCGGGCGCATGCTTAAGGGCAACGATGATCGATCTAATGCGGCGCCCGTTGCAGTGATGAGCTATCGGATGTGGAAAGAAAGATACGGGTCAGATCCGTCGGTCGTCGGAAGTACTTTCGACATTGACCAGAAGCCGTTTACGGTGGTTGGAATCACGCCACCTGGCTTTTTCGGCGACACTCTGAGCAACAACCCTCCGGATTTTTTTCTGCCGCTCAGCAGCGAACCATCTGTTGAGACCGAAGACCATCTACACGATACCCATACGGCCTGGTTGGACTTGATCGGCCGCCTCCGGCCGGGTGCAAACCCGACAACTGTACAGGCGCAAATGCGGCTAGAGCTGAAGCAATGGCTGCGCTCGCATTGGGGTGAGATGAGCGCCAATGATCGCGCAAACTTCCAAAATCAAACGCTCTATCTGCAGCCCGGAGGTTCCGGCATTTCCAGCATGCGGACGGCCTATGAGCACTGGCTGCAGATACTGATGATGGCTTCTGGCTTTGTGCTGCTTATCGTCTGCGCCAATGTAGCTAACCTTATGCTGCTTCGTGGCATGGAGCGGAGGCGTCAGATGTCGCTGAGTATGGCTCTGGGCGCACATTCCTTAAGACTTGTAAGAGATGCGCTTACTGAGAGCATTTTGCTGTCGCTATTCGGGGGTGCGGCGGGTCTGGCAGTCGCATTCGCGGTAACGAAGCTGATTTTGCACTTTACATTTCCATCGCCCGCCGGAATGGCTGGTGTGCCTATTAGCGCATCACCCTCCTTCCCGGTCTTACTTTTCGCATTCGGCGTGTCGTTGATAACTGGAATTGCTTTCGGCATTGCTCCCGCATGGACGGCCACACGGATCGATCCTATCGAAGCCCTTCGAGGCGCCGGACGCTTGACGCACCGTACCGGTTCGCTTTCGCGGAAGGTGCTCGTTGTTCTTCAGGCTGCACTCTCACTTGTGTTGCTGTCAGCGTCAGGGCTGCTTACTGCGGCGCTGCACAAATTAGAGGGACAAGATCTCGGATTCGACCAAGACCGCCGCATCCTCATGCGCATTGATCCCAGTCTCGCCGGCTACCGGCTTCCTCAGCTGACGCCTCTTTATAAACGCGTTCATGAGGCACTGTCCAATATCCCGGGTGTATCCGGAGTAGCGCAGTGCATGTACTCGCCGATGACTTCTGCGGATTGGGGTGAGGGCGTCTGGGTGGACGGACACCCGGCGGCCGGACCTAAGGATGACAATTATGCGAACTTTGAGCGGGTTACACCTGGATATCTTGACGTTATTGGGAACCCGCTCCTCAGAGGGCGCGATATTTCCGAGCACGATATACAGACCTCAGCTCACGTTGCGGTCGTTAATGAAGCCTTTACGCGCAAGTTTTTCAAGAATGAAGATCCGATTGGAAAACACTTCGGGCAAGACGGTATCGGCTCTGAGCGCGAATTTGAAATCGTAGGCATTGCCAAGGATACGCGCTACTCGTCTTACAATTTGAACCATCCCATCGGCGCGTTCTATCTTCTACCGGAGGCGCAGTTCGAAACGGACCGAAAAACCGGATTACCAATGAACGATCAAGGGGCTCATGTGTTGGGGGACGTTATCATCGTGACCAAACCAGGAGCGAGCCTGCGCGATGCGCAAATACTTGAAGCAATGGGCTCGGTTGATCGCAATCTGCCCATTCTCTCGGTCCGAACGCTAACAGAGCAAGTAGCCGACCAGTTCAGACAAGAACGGTTGATTGCGCGCCTCACGTCACTTTTCGGAGTTCTTTCTCTGGTCCTGTCTTGCCTTGGGCTCTATGGTATTACCGCCTACAACGCCGCGCGCCGCACCGGCGAAATCGCAATCCGTATGGCCTTGGGCGCCAATCGCCGCACCGTCGTGTTGCTAGTACTCCGAGGGGCTTTCGCGCTGATCAGCCTGGGGCTGATTATCGGATTGCCGCTCACACTCGCAGCGGGAAGATTTCTCAGCAGCCACCTTTACGGCATGAATCCGTATAGTCCTATCGTGGTGTCCATCGCCATCGCTACGTTGGCTATATCCGCGTTCATTGCGTCATTGATTCCGGCTTTACGATCCAGTTTCATTCTGCCGCAGGAAGCGTTGCGGGGCGAGTGAGCGGTTCACAGTTCAGTACCGCCGAATCTCACAATTGCCGCTACTTTTTAAGTGTTACCAGTAATCATGAACCCTGCTTCCGGATTGCGCTAGTTCCACCGTCTAACTGGCCGCTGAGCGAATCTCGGCCTCATGAATCGCGAAATACGGCCAAGGGTTTACGAATCCAAGCACGCCTACTGAAACGTCGTATGCACGCCCTTCGCACCAGATAGCAGATGAGAAGCGCGTTTATCGTTCCCTATCTGGGCGCCAAAGCTTTCAGGGTTGCTGTCAGGCGATTTACCGCGATTTTGAATCTCGCGCGGCTCAACCTCCTGCCCGACACAATACGATAACCAAGGTGACTATCAAGCCTTTGAACCGCCGGATCGGCCTAGGTCTTTCAACGAAGCCGATCCCGTTTGTCTGCCTGCTTCTGCTGCTGCGCGGCGCGGCATTTGCGGCTGACCTTCCGCTCGATCCAGTTTGCAAAACCGTTGAAAATCTACCCTACCCTGCCGCCGACCTTCCCACTGCGCAGGAGGCGAAGACGTTGGCAACCTGCAATTCCTCCAATCTGTTTTTCGGGTTCACAGGTCCGATTGATCACGAGCGGGGGCGAAAGTGCGCGTATCTGGAAATGCAAGGCAAAGTCCAGTCAAAGGAGGACGCCGATCGGGATTTTGGGCGCAGCTACCGGCTACTCGCGCTGATGTACGGCAACGGCATCGGCGTAAAACAGAACTACCCTCTGTCCGAAAAGTTTGCCTGTCATGAAGAGTATACGTTTTCCCCAGTAGGGCAGCCTCGCCAGGACCGTGAGGATATTGCCTATATCAAAACGCAGGTCGAAGCCGAGCTCAAACAACTCCAAGCAGGTCAGGCTTCCGGGGCGAAGGAGCCGCTGGGTCTTTGCTCCTCCTTCTATCAAATCGACAAGAATGATTGGTGCCAGCCTTTCGAGGTAAAGGCTCAGCATTCCCTCGCGGTCCATCGCGCGATGGACCGCATCGGCGACAGCGAGCGCAGGTCTGAACTGGATCGCCTGCTGAAGGCCGAAACTGTGTTCAGTAGCGCGGAGACGGCTGAAATCGCCCAGGACGGCGACAGCGCAGCCATCTGGGATTGGCGAGCTGTCGGGACGATCGATCGGGAGTTCTTCTGGATTCTGGATTCGCTCTTTAGCAACAGCGTGCCGGATGTCAGTAAATCTGCGTTCGCATTGGATGACCAGCGCCTGAACGAAGCCTATCGGAATGTGAAAATTGGGGGAACCGTGACGAAATCGGGCGTGCAAGGAGTGGAGCGCGCTTGGATCGTTTACCGGGATGCTTGGACGCGTTTTGTGGAGGCGTCCTTCCCGTCCCGTTCCGCGAGAGACGTGTCCGACGTGCTTACTCGCGACCGAACAAGCGCCCTGGGCTGCCTAGGCGACGGCCGGCCGTACCAGGATTTCAAGGATGGGCATCCCGCATGCGGCAACTGATGTGATCGGATCACAAGTCATACGAGGAACTTACCGCTAAGTTGAGGAACTTACCGCTAAGTTTAAGATCCTGATAGACGCCCTATGCAGGGGCAAGCAACGGAAGTTGTTAAATCCCGAGAAGTCCCGATCACGTCAGCGAACTGGTGGTCGTAAGCTCAGCATCAGAATCGCGAGCTTGACAGTGCAATGTTCGACAAGCACTAACGCTGAGAAGTTGATCAGCAGAAATTGCAGAGAGCTACTTGTCGACGCGGTCGTAGATAATTCGACTCCGGTGGGCAGGCAACTCCTTCGACGCGGAATCATCCGGTGCGATATCTCTAATAACTCAGAGAAGAACATCAGCCATCTCGAAGAATTCCCGCCGAAGAGCAACGGATAACGGGCGGATAGTTCCTTACTGGCGCAGCCGGCGGGCAGCGGGAATCGCGAGCAGGCCTAAGGCGAGGAGGGCGAGCGAAGCCGGCTCAGGCGCGGTTCCCGAAAGCGGTGAGATGAAATCGATGGTGACGTAGCCGTTGCCTGTGTTTGCGCCTGGAGTCAGGCTAGTGTTCGTGAATAGCGGATCGAGGTAGGAGCCGCCGCCCCCGCCGCCGTCACCCGGACTTGCTCCCCCGCCACTGTACCCGCCGCCACCGCCGCCACTGGCGAGGCCACCGGCACCGCCGCCGCCGTAGCCGCCATTGTTCAAGACAAGGCCGCCGCCTCCAATGAAACCATTGGCGTAGTCATTGCCGCCGTCACCGTGACTCCCGTTACCACCATTCCCAGAGAAGCCGGCACCACCGCCTGCCTCGCCTCCGCTGCCGCCACTGCCGCTTTGGCCTCCGGTCGCCGCGCTGCCGGGAGCATTACCGCCTGCCGTTGTGGTTTGGCCTGCTTGCCCGTTTGCATGGTAGCCTGCGCCGCCTCCACCGCCCGCGGCCGCGAGCAGCGATTTGGTGCTGTCAAAAACAATGAACGTTCCGCCCGCCCCACCTCCGGTGCTTGACCCTGCCTGACCCGTGCCAGCGACGTAGACGTCGAGCACGGTACCAAGCGTGAGCGAATAGTCGCCACCGATGAGCGCGCCTAATCCACCGAGATAACCCGAGGCGCCGGCGCCTTGTCCCCCGGCGACCGTGATGGAGTAGGTGCCGGTCGCTGAAATGGTGTATTGCTGTGCATTGCCGGTGAAGTTGACGGTATCGGCAAGCAAAGAAGAAGACAGGAGCGCGGACAGGCAGAACACACCGGCTTTCACGGGAGTGCGCATCATCGAGAACCCTCCAAGCGAGGCTATTTTGAAGCAACGGAAGCTTGAAATATAGCCGACGCATCCGGCAGGAGTCAATTCCAGTGGAAAGAAACAGTAATAGAACTGGCCGCTGGTGCGACGGGCCGAAGTGAAGGTACGTTGGCAGACTGAAATCTGAGCTACGGCAGCTCATTCGGACATCGCCGGCGTAGCACGACAGCAACCGATTTACATGGACCTCGGCAACCCGGAAGCTGTAGGCCCAAGATACGGAATGGGAAGTCTTAGGTCAGTATCAGGAGCGATTCGGCACGATACGCCTGCGGAAGGTGGACACGGTCACTTGCCGAATTGCTTTTGATACTGGGACTTGAAGGAAGCCGCGACGAATGCTCCGGCTTATGGGTTTTCAAACAGCGGATTCAACCTGTGAGCAGCGGGAGGCGTGAGAAGTGGGTGGGTGAGCTTGAAGTGAAGTTCCCGTGCTGGGTGAGTCGAGCCATAAAAGTCACACGTCGGGTAAACGCACAGACGTGCGACACGGATTCGAGAGATGTGTAGCAAAAGGTCATGTGGACTTAGGCCGCCGTTGAGTGGAGTAGCGGAGGAGCGCGGAAGCGAAGTTGTAAAGCGCTCCAGCGTTCCAGAATCATCATCGGCCCATGGCCGTGCGGGCACAACCAGGCAACGCGTGGCTGTGATTGTTGCCCAGTGCTGGTCGTTGCTGTTTCCGGCCCGGTAGCGGTTGCGCGCAGCAGACGAAAACACAGCGGCAGAAGCGTGGAGCGTTTGCGTGTACTGAGGAAGCCGAAGTGGCGGATGCGCACAAAGCGTGGCGGGAGGACATGCAACAGGAAGCGTCGCAAGAACTCATTGACGTGTAGAGTCATGAGGCGCTGCTGGTTGTGGTGAGCCGAATCGCGCCAGCGGAAAGTCACTTGATCGTCGGCAAACGAGACCAGCCGACGGTTCGAGATAGCAACTCGATGGGTGTAGCAGCCGAGATAACGGAGAGCGTGTTCCGCGCCGCCAAACGGCCGTTTCGCATAGACAACCCACTTGTTACGAAACGTCTGACGTAAAAGCTGCGCGAAGACTTTGGGCCGTCCGAGCGGCTTCATCGAACCGTGAAACCCGAGTTGGTCGCGCGCGAAAGCTTCCTTCAGCGCTTCGGTGAACTTGCCGCGAAAGACTTCGGCCAACACGTCAACTGGAAGGAAGAACTTTCGCTGGGATGGGATCCAATGGGTGCGATCTGGCGCTAATCCGCCGGCCGGAACGACGCAGTGAATGTGGGGATGGTGTTGGAGCTTCTGATTCCAACTATGCAGCACACTGAAGAAGCCGATGTCCGCACCCAGATGCTGCGGATCGCGAGCGACCTCAAGCAATGTCTCGGCACTGATTCGAAAGAGTAAGTCGTAAACCACTTGTTTATTCTGCAAAGCGAGTGGCGCCAGTTCATGCGGCAGAGTGAAAACAACATGCACGTATCGTGTCGGCAGAAGTTCGCGTTGGCGGGCTGCTAGCCAACGATCGCGAGCGTTCGCCTGACACTTGGGGCAGTGCCTGTTCCTGCAGGAGTTGAATGAGATGGCACGATGTCCACAGCGCCCACACTCATCGAGATGACCGCCGAGCGCGGCGGTGCGGCAGCGCTCGATGGCGGTCAACACTTTTAAGTGGAGCCGGTTCAGCCAGGAACGATTTCGCTCGATGAAGTTCCGGCCCGCACTGCGGACGACATCGGCCATCTCAAGCGATGGCCGGTTCATCTATTCGTCGTCTTGCGCGAGAAAGGCGGCTAACTTCAGCTTGTCCAGAGGACTGGCTGTAGCACTCATTCGAGCATTGGAGAGATGCAGGTACAGCGTGGTCTCTTCCAGATCGCGATGGCCGAGCAGCAGTTGGATGGTGCGAAGATCGGCGCCTGACTCAAGCAAATGAGTCGCGAAGCAGTGACGAAGAGTGTGGGGATGGATCTCATCTCCGAGCCCCGCACGTGTCGCAGCCTGTCGGCAAGCCGCCCAGATCACCTTCGTGGTGATGGGCTTGTGGCCGGTGTGCCAGCGATTGCCGGGAAACAGCCAGACTTCTGGTTTCCTTCGCAGTCCGCGCACGTAGGTCCGAAGCTCCTCCAAGAGTTTCGGACTGAGCATGACATCGCGGTCTTTGCGGCCCTTTCCAGCTTGGACGTGTATGACCATCCGCTCACTATCAACGTCGGTCACTTTTAAATGGGCCAGTTCGGCGCGCCGCAATCCGGTTGCGTAAAGGGCCATCAGGAGAATGCGGTAGAAAAACGTCGGAGCCGCATCGATCAGTTTCGATACCTGCTCCACGCTGAGGACTTTGGGCAGCCGAAACGTCTTTCGCGGATACGGTGTTTCCGCAATGGTCCATGGCTTCTTCAGCGTCGCCACGAAGAAGAACCGTAGCGCTGCGGTTCGCTGGTTGACTGTGTTGGCAGCCAGTTTGCGCTCACGGAATAGATAGGCCTGATACTCGCGAAGCTGGTCTGGGCCGAGTTGATCCGGTGGACGTTTGAAATAGCGCGCCAGGTCGGCGATCGTCTTGACGTAGGTGCGTACAGTACTCTGAGAGTAATTCCGACGCTCGAGTTCTTCGAGCATCATTTTTCGTAACTGGGTCACAAGGGACCTCCTTTGTGACCCAAACTATCCCAGTTTGGAAACCGCCGCTATAACGCCCACGCGTAGCGTCTGCCGCTTCGGCTTCGTTCAAGTCCTCTTGTCCTCTATAATCCATTTGGATTTGTTGTCCGCACAATCAAGCGAGGAT
>JAVKSW010000029.1:0-12641 GCA_039583505.1 Bryobacteraceae bacterium
GGTGCGGTGTTTCCAGACTGCATCGCTGACGCCCCACGGGACGTAACCTTCTCCCCGTTCGGGCTGCATGACGCCTACCGAGAAGGTTTGGTCATTATCTTTTCGGTAGTAAACATAGCCGAGGTTCACTTCGTTTTCGCGGGCGAAGAAAAATTTGTGTGGAGGCGGGAAGACAGCCAGCGAGCCGCGACCAACATCGAGAATTTCGAGACGATTGCGGGCACGCAGGTTGATCGGCTCGTTGTTCGGCGCTCCCCCGAACGCGTATTCCTGCCATTGCCGCGCAGTGTCACGCCAGACGAGCTTAGTGTTGTCCTCAATGGCAAAGCCTTTCAACCCAGCTTTATAGATATACGCTACGGAGGGCTGGTCGGTCTTGGCGATGGCTTCCTGGCGCAGGAGATTCGATCCTTTGTATACGGTGAACTGGACGTCACCTGAAAACAAACCCAACGTGAGGCCATCAAAGGTCACGCTTACGCGAGCGCCATTGCTCGTGACCCGGCAGGCTTGGGAGCTGTAACTGACTGAAGCGCGCTGAATTTCGCTGGCTTTGCGCGGCAGGTCGGTTGTGTCGTGGCCGCCGGGAACCACCAAGGGCGCGTCCCAGAAGGTATTCCACTTTCTGACGTCCTCTTCGGCCGGGGTGTCGATGCCAAAGCTCTTGAGCAGCTTGCGCTGGGTGGATGAGATGCGGCGCCGGCCAGTGGTGACCTGAAAATCCGGGGTCAAATCCTTTCCGAGGACATCCCATGCGCCGCCACTACGCGCGGCCAGTTGCTGGACGACGGGATGGCTGTCTCGAAGACTGAACAGCGCCTGGTTTTGTTGTCCGGCTTCACCTTGCCAGGCGATCTCGAGAGCCCCTCGGGTCATCGCGGCGTGCAGCCCTTCGACAGGCTTGTAGCCGTCAAAGCTGCACTGTAACTGTTGAGCTGCCGCCATGGTGGACAGCAACGTCACACCCAGCAAGAATGGGCCCGTCTTCATCGTTTTCCTACTCGCTCCCGATTCAGTCTATTAAAAGGCGATTGACTCGTGCGGCAGCAGCACTAATTTCCAGCAGTTGCGCCGGTGACCGGGACGATTTCTTTCCGGGGCGAGCAGATCCCCGCCCCGATTTGAATACCAGCAATAGCGACGCTACGCCGGTTGCGAGCAGTTGATCATCCAGGGGATGCCGAATTGGTCGGTGAGCATGCCGAAGCGTGCGGCCCAGAAGGTCTGTTGGAGAGGCATGGAGACCTGGCCGCTTTCCTTTAGAGCCGTGAAGATGCGTTCCGCCGCCGCGGTGTCGTCGAGCTGAATTGAAACATGGAAGCCTTGCGGCTTTGCGTAATGTCCCGGAGGAGCATCGGAGGCCATCAGCGTTTGACCGTTCAGGCTGAGGCAGCCGTGCATGATTTTGTCGCGCCACTCGGCGGGGACGTGTTGCTCGGCGGGTGTTCCGGCGTGCGGCAAGAGAGCTTGAATTTTGCCGCCGAGAACACGCTCGTAGAATTTGAACGCTGTCTCGCATTGTCCGTCGAAGAGAAGATAGGGATTCAGTTGCATGTTAGTCTCCTACGCCTGATTGGCGATTTCCTTTCCGAGCCGGCGATGGCCCTTCCGCGTTGCTGGCCTTGACAATCATTATGAATTTCATTTGTGTGTGCCTCCGTGAATAGATCGAATGCGCAGAGCGAAGATCGACATCAGTGTATAGGAATTTTTTAGAATCGGGTGTGCCGACAGATGCGCTGGCCGCGGTGGAAGAGCTGTACCGATCAGACTGGGGCCGCATAGTTGCGGCGCTGATCGGGATGTTCGGCGACTTCGAATTAGCGGAGGAATGCGCGCAGGAGGCGTTTGCAGCGGCGGTGGAACAGTGGCGGAACGGCGTTCCTGAATTTCCGCGTGCCTGGATCATCCAGACGGCACGGCACAAGGCGATTGACCAGGTTCGGCGCCGGGCTCGATTCAAGGAGAAGCTGGAGAGCTTTGCCGCGTCGGGTCTGCTTCCGACCAGCGCTGAGCCGGAACTGGAGACGGGCGAGATTCCGGACGATCGCCTGCGGCTGATTTTTACCTGCTGCCACCCAGCGCTGGCCTTAGAGGCGCAAGTGGCGCTGACGCTGCGGACGCTGTGCGGGCTGGAGACAGACGAGATTGCACGAGCGTTTCTAGTCCCGCCGCCCACCATGGCTCAGCGGCTGGTACGCGCCAAACGCAAGATTCGCGATGCGGCCATTCCGTACGTGGTGCCTGAAGCGAATGAGATGGCGGAGCGGATAGACGCCGTGCTGACCGTGATCTACCTGGTGTTCAACGAAGGCTATGCGGCGACTCGCGGAGAGGCAATGGTCAGGGCGGACCTGTGCGCGGAAGCGATCCGGTTGGGGCGACTGGTCCGGACCATCCTGGGTCCGAATCCGCCTACGGAATCGACGGCCCTCCTCGCGCTGATGCTGCTCCACGATGCGAGGCGCGATGCTCGCCTGGATGAGGCGGGCGAACTGGTCATTTTGGAGGAGCAGGACCGCAGCCGTTGGCATCGAGAGCAGATTGCGGAGGCGCTACCGCTGGCGGATGACGCTCTGCGGGGCGGCCTGGGACCGTTTGCGATACAGGCTGGGATCGCGGCCGTACACTGCCGTGCAGCACAGGCGCAGGAGACCGACTGGGGACAGATCGTGGCGCTCTACGATCTGCTTGAACGTATCCAGCCTTCTCCCATTGTGTCGCTGAACCGGGCGGTGGCGGTGGCGATGGTAAATGGCCCCGAACGAGCGCTGGCCGTGGTGGATGCGCTTGCTGCAACTGGCGATCTGGCCCAGTATCACCTGCTGCACGCCGTACGGGCCGACTTCTTACGGCGCTTGGGTCGCTTAGACGCAGCGGCTGAGAATTACCGCCGGGCGCTGGCGCTGGTTACCAATGCGAGTGAACGTCGATTTCTCGAACGGCGGCTGAGCGAAGTCGTGCAGGGAGCGTGAAGTTCTGTGGTCGCGTGCCGCTGCTGTGTGAGCGGTGGAGATCAGGGAGGCGCGAAAAAGCAATGCGTCCCTTCCCGATAGTGATTATTCTGCCCTTAAGGTAATCGGGCGCAGAATGCCGGAGGGCAGCGGGCGCAGGTCTTGCATGTCTTGCGGGGCGAAGCGTCGACCGTAGCGGAGATTGAGAAGCTTGTAGTCGGGGGCAGCGCGGCCGGACATTTCGTTGATGGCGAGGTTGCCTACCGTGATCTGCAGTTGATTGGACCCGATGTGCAGATACGCTTTGATTTGAAGCTGGTAGGGCGGATGCCAGATGACGCCGGCACGTTTTCCGTTGACCAACACTACGGCTGCTTCGCGCACGGGGCTGTCGAGGAGCGCATGCATTCCCAGTGCTTCCCGGAGGCCCGGTTCGACGGGAGTGCCGGGTCCGAAGTCGAGCACGATCTTGGAGTTTTGCGAAAAGAAGGAAACCGGAAGAGACACGGTCTTTTCGTACAGCGCTCGACCGGAGTAAAAGTGCGTGGCCTCATCGTCCGTCCAGGAATGGAGATGGGGCATGGTGACGGTTCGTCCTGTACCGAGGAAGGTTACGCGCCAATCGGAGCTGATATCCAAAGATAATTTTTGCGCGGGCGGGTTGGCTGGTGAAGGTTTCGCGGAACTTGCGGTTGCGGCAAACACGAGGACCTTCGATTCGTAAGGCGCCAGGCTCAGAAGAATGTTCGTTCGCCCGTTGCTTGTCTGGCACTCGGCTGCCGTGGTTTCACCACTGAAGGGATCCCACCACTCGGGCTGAAGTCCCGCGACCCGTATCGAGGCCGTCGTAGCGACAGGACGATTCGACGCGTTCGCGACGAAGTAGATGTCCGACGACGGCAGCTTGCGATGGACGAAACCGATGGATGGTGCTGCGGCCGGGTCGGTTGAAAAGTCGGGAGGAAGCAGTTCCTTTAGAGCGCCGGGCAAGTCTTGATCCGATGAAACGAACCGCGTGTTTGGCAGACCCGTTTGAAAGATCCTATGGGCGAGTTCGTTGATGGCCGCGGTCTCTGATTTCTCTTCGAGCAGCCCGGCTCCTAGCGAGGGAAGCGAACGCGTTGCGATGATGAGTCCTCCGCCCCGAACGAAAGCCGCGAGGCGCTGCATGGTCGCGAGCGGGATACGTTCAATGCCGGGCAGGATCAGCAGTTTATACGGAACGCCTACCGCCGCAATCGCGCGATCGTCGATGAAATCGAAATTGTAGCCCGAATTCAGCACTGCCGGCATGAGCACCGGCCCCAGGAGAACATCGGTCATCTCGTCGAGCGCAACTTTGCCCGGTTGCAAGCGCGCCCAGGCATCGTCGGTGGGAACATAGATGGCGACATCGTTGGCCGGTTCGCCTTGTCTTAAAAGAAAGCTGACGCGTTGCAGATAAACAGCGATGTCGGGCATCGCGTCGAACCACGGATTGTGATCGTTGAGCGCGGCGGCCGCATAGAAATGCCAGCCAGGCTGAGGTTGAGAGGGTGGCGAATAGGGCCAGCCATGGCCGATCAATTGGTTGATGCCTTCGATGAAGTGGCGGTCCGCTTCCGCTTTCAGATCGAGGGGCGTGGCGCGGAATGCGGGTGAGTGAAGCCAGGTCCAGGTTTCCGTTGACGTGACCGGCCTGCCATAGAGGTGGGAGGCGGAAGAAGCCCATCGCGCGGCGCTGAACCGGCGCCAATATGGACCATGTTCCCCTTCCGGCAGATCCACGTACTGGTTGCTCGAAAGAATGACCGGCGGCTCGCCGTACGTCTGGGAGCGAAATCGCGTGTGGTGGGCGCGCGCCCAGTCACGAACGGGTTTAAGGTAGTTATCCTCGGCGAGTTCCGTCAGGGTCTTGCCCCAATCGTGGCGGATGGCGCGGGTGTTTGTGCCGATGTCGCGCACAAGCGCGGGAAGATACGGAGTCAGGTCGTAGCCACGGCGCTTTTGGAATTCGGCGAGGAAGTCGTCGGTCCAATCGGAGCCGTAGACTTCGAGGCTGTCGCTGAAGACGGCGTAGGGCGGAGAGTCGCCGAAGGCCTGGAGCAGTGGATCGCCAACGGAGGCGAGATGATGCTCGATGGCGGTTCGGCTGTAGTGGTTGAGGACAAAACCTTCGGCACCGACGGCGGTGCGCTTCACCTGCTGGCCGGTGCGGCTGGCGATGAAGAAATAGAGCAGATCACTGCCGCTGAGGCCGGGCGGGATGTCGATGCGGCCGTGATCTATTTTGGCTACCTGTTCACCGCCGATGAATGCGGCGATCAGCTTCTCGCCATTTTCGATGGAGGGTACCGGGAGAGTGTGCGCGCCCTCGGGAACGTTCACCTGCTCGACTCGCAAACGGCCCGCGGCTTCGCTGATGGGAGTATGGGGGCCCCCATACGGCCAACCGCTGCCAAGCGTGAGGTCTACACGGAGGCCGAGATTTTTTGCAGTGGTGGCGACGCTCCGGAGTGTTGCCAGAAACTCGGGCGACAGATACGGAAGGTTGCGCGCGGCCGTTTGCGGATCGTCGAGCTGCAGCGGATATACAGGTTGGATCTCAACACCACCGATGCCGGCATCCTTCATAACGTGGAGTTCCCGATTCAGTTCCGGCATGCTGACCGCCGGACCGAACCACCACCAGCGCATCATGATCCGCGCGTCGTCGGGCGGATGGAGAAAGGATTGCCGCAGCCGAGGGATGGCGTCGGCGCCGTCACCGCCGGCGACGCCGCTTATGACGCAGATCGACAGCACCAGCGCGGGCAAAATGTGGATTCTTCGCACCTTCACAGTTTCTCGCCGATGGCTCACAACTGCATCCGCACCCCCCTCTTGTGAGATTTTAGTGCGAGAGATTCGTCGGCGCTGGCGTCATACCCGTGCAGCAATGGCTAACATGTATTTCCAGATGCGCAGCATTCCGATTTTTCTCCTGGTCTTGTCGGCGCTCCCTGCGCATGCGCAAGGCGCCGTGCCCACTTTCCAACAGGCCGTGGGCCAGGGCTCGTACACCCTTCTCGGTGGCGATCCCGTACGGGGAGGTACGACGACCATTCCCACAGTGCTGGTTCCGATCACGCTCTCGTTCGACGCGAAGAAGACCGGCGGAAGACCCTTCGTTATGGACGCAGGGCCGGACCTATCGCGCGTCCTCCAGTCGCCCGTCTTCTCCAATTTCAACTTTCCCTTCGGCGGTACGACCCAGTATGTCGATGCCCTGCTGCGCAGCACCTTCCCCAAGGCCGAAGGTTGGCACACCTTGCTCGGCAAGCCGCAGACTAGGCCGGTAAAGATCACGATTCCCGTGGGCTATGGCTACATCCTTAGCTCAAAAAAGACCGGCGACTCCTTCGCCGTCGTCGATGTTGAATTTCTACAAACAGAACTCTTCAAGCAGGTTCCACAGCAAGACGGCAAGCTCGTCATCGCCGTGACGCATAACACAACTTACTATGCGCTTGGCGACGCAACGGTCTGCTGCTCCTGGGGAACGCACGGCGTTGACTCGCGGACCGGAAACTCTTTCGTGCTCGCCTCATACCTGCATGCCGCACCCAGTGTCATTGAAGACGGCGATGTGCAACCGCTGACGCAGCAGCTCGGGGAGTTTGTCAACGACCCCCTGCACGATCCTCTGATCCACGGCAACGCGATTCATGGCAACGTCAAAGTTCCGGGAAATATGTTTCCGCCCTGGATACGTCCTGTCTCCATAGGCCCTGGACACCAGGGTCGCTGCGGTGGAACGGGCGCCGCCTCCACTTACTTTCTTCTCGAACCCACAGATACGAACCCGAAAAACAATATCCCCGCATCGCGGTCGTTTGTCGCTCATGCGAACGGGGCCCTTTACCATATGCAAAATATTGCGCTGCTGCCCTGGTATACGGGCGCCTCCGAAGGTCTCGGCAGGAGTTATAGCTTCCCGGACGCTCAGGCGCTGACGGAATCTTCCAGACCATGCCCGGCACGTGGCAGTACGTTCACACCTGCTAAGCCCGTTGTCGCGGCGATCCCGATGAGCCCGACCCCTAACGGTCACCGGCTCATCGGCTATTGGGTTGGTTACGGTGCAGCGGGTTCTATCTTTTCATTACGCGATATCTCGCCCCAGTGGGACGTAATCCTGGTGGCGTTTTCTACGCCGAGTAAGAACGCACCTGAAGGAACAATGCAGTTCCACACCCCCGCCGGGTTCAACACCGAACAGTTCAAGGCGGATATCGCCTACCTGAAGAGCCAGGGCAAGAAGGTCATGATCTCGCTAGGTGGCGGCGGAGAGTACTTCACGCTCGCGGATCCGAAGCACATTGCGAACTTTGTCTCCTCGGTCACTCGCATCGTGGCCGACTACGGCTTCGACGGCGTCGACATCGATTTCGAAAGCCCGTCTCTGGCGATCGATCCCGGTGATACGGACTTCAAGCATCCGACGACGCCCTCGATCGTAAACCTCATCTCGGGCCTCCGCCAGCTACGCGGCCATTTCGGGTCGCACTTCATGGTCAGCCTGGTGCCCGAAGGCACACAGGTCCCCGCCGGTTACGCCAGTTATGGCGGCCAGTTCGGCTCATACTTGCCGATAACGTACGCGTTGCGCGACATTCTCTCCTTTGTCGACGTGCAAGATTACAACACGCCGCCCCTGGAAGGTCTCGATGGCGAGATCTACCAGGCCGGCTCGGTGGACTATCACGCGTCTATGACGGAACTCCTGCTGCACGGCTTCAACGTGGGAGGCGATCCGAAGCAGTTCTTTCCGCCGATGCCGCCCGATAAGGTTGCGGTCGGCTTCCTCACGGGAGACACAACGCCCACACTCGTCAGCGAGGCGATGGACTACCTGATCACTGGCAAGGCTCCCGCCGGAACCAAATACAAGCTGCGCAGATCAAGTGGCTACTCCGGGATGATGGGCGCCATGTTTTGGACCATCGATGCCGACCGCCGTGAAAACTACAAGTTCTCCAACGTCGTCGGCCCCCAGCTCCACAGGTATTAGAAACTCAACGCCTCGATCGCGCTCTTAAGCTGGCTGTCGAGCGTTGATTCGCGTGCGGTAAGTTCTCTGCCGCGATCGCGCAACTTGGCAATCTGGGTTTCGTTATCCGCAAGCTGAGCGGAGTACCGGCGCACCTGCTCCTCCTGTCCGTGGACCCGATTCAAACTGTCGATGTTCTGCCTGAGGCGGCTTTGATCTTCCGCCAGATCGCTGATTTGCGATTTGCCGGCATTCAGAGCTTCGCCCGTTTCTGCAATTTGGCGCTTCAGATCGACGATCGTTTGCAACTGTTTGCGGCCCTGCTCGGCGAGATCTCTATTTTCGACCACGTCTATCAGGAAATCCGGCGTCGCGCTCGCGATCTCGCTCACGTTTGCGTAGGTACGCTCCTGTTCCACCTTCAGAACCTGCGAAGCGTTGGCCGGCAGCTTCACTTCAAACCGGTACGCGGTAGCGGTGCGCTCGGACGGCTTGGGAGAGAGCACGCTGTATTCATTGATGCCATCCTGCTGTACGACCAGCGTCTTCGGCTTGTTGTCGACGTTTCGGATCGTGTAGGTTCGCGTCTGGCGCTCCGAATAGCGAAGGCGCAGCGTACCGTTGGCAACGTGAATCTCGCGGAGCCTCTGTTGGGCGCTGTCGAACGCGGTGGTGATTCGTGTGCCGTAATCCACTGCATAGCCGATCAGGCGCTTGTCGTTGGGTTTTAGCGTTTCAAATAGCGCCTCCCCGGCGTACGCGCCACCGTCGAAAACCGTAATCGGGCCGCCATCCAGCGTTTTCGAAGTGTCATTCGTTACTTCCGCGGCATTCACCGGGTGCTCGCCGTCACGTTCGGTGTAAATCAGCAATTTGCGCGCGGCGATCTTATCTTGCAGGAAGGGAAGCATGGCGGATTGGTTCTTTTTGATCGTCACCGGAGTTGCGAAATTGTACTCGAAGAGCTCTCCCAGTGTGGCGCCGGCGGCTCCTTCGACGGAGCTGTTGGCCTGAAGTTCGGCAGATTGAGTGAAGGCCTTCGGCTGCAAGCCGGCGGAAGGATTACCCGTCCCCAAGCGCGTGCCGTTGTTAACAATGAAAGTACCGCCGCCGACCCCGCCTCCGGAGCCCGGCCCATAGCCGTTCCCGCTCCCGGTGCCGACTTTGCCCGTAAGCCGGGTCGCGCTCTCGACATCCACGTTGCCTCCATAAACAACCGGACCGGCAGCGCGGTCTTCCGGCAATTCGGCCACTTCCCGGCGGCCGTAGCGCGGTGTATCGAGCAGGCTAATGAACGAAATCGGCCTTCCGGAAACCACCGACAGCTTCACATTGTTCCAATCGTCGTCCGTTGTGTTGTCCACAATCGCCCAGCCCTCCAGAATCGATTTCGGATCGTCAAGCGAGAGGCGGTAAGAGGACTTCCAGATGGCCGCGGGAGTGATATACGAGATTCGCAAACTGCGGTTGCTGCGCTCGGGCAAATCTATATAGAGGCTGCGCCGGTCGCGCGATTTCGTTTCGGCCACAGTCTCCAGATACTGCTTAAGCTGTTCTTCGAACCGCGTATCGAGAAAGCGCAGCGAGCTGACAGTCCCCAGGTCGTAACTCGCTACATCGCCTGAATCGAGCAGCAATGTGAGCTGTTCCCGTAATCCTCTTCCATCGGCATTGCCATCGGTTTGAATCGAACGCGCGGCCATGATGGATCCGGTTGCCGTGCGCTCGCCGACCTTCAGTTCGACGCGGGTGCCCTTCAGATTATCGAGAAAGGTACTGAGCAACTCCTGATTGCCGATTCGGAATGGGTAATGCTCGAGCCGTTGATCGAGAGTTTCGTTGGAGTCGTAGCGGATAGCGGAGATACGTCCACCAGAGCTGTCGGCGACCATCAGAGACTTCAGTACGTCATTCATTTCGGCGCTTTTGAAGTCGAGCCGCACCTGTTCGGGCGCCGGCCCTTCGCGTTCGAAATAGGCGATACCGTGCTTGTAGAGAATAATTCTCTTGACCGGCAGGTCAGACGCCGATAGCTGGGTTTCAAGTAAGCCGATAGCGATAGTGACAGCGACACTACGCCTCAGCAGCAGAGCGCGAGTCTGCATACGAGATCTCCTCTTCTAAACGAAATAGGTCCTGAATGCTAAGCCGGCTTGGAATCAGTTCTGAGTATTTAGAAGTAAGTAGCGGGGCAAAAAGTTCCCGAAACCTCGCCTGTGGCTTACGTCTTGACCGGCGTTTGCGGCTGATCTTGCTCCGCCGATTTCACCTGAGGAGAGTGCCCAGCGCGAACCGCCAGCGGCTTATGCAGCAGATCGATTACACACTGATACAAACGATTACGGACTTCGTAGCGATACGAGGCGCGGGTCACGTAACGCACGATGATGTCAATTCCAGAGGCTCCGGGGCGCATGTCCACTGCGGGCACGGCGCTGAACTGATTCAACCCAAAGCCACTTTGCCGGCTGACCCGCTTCCATTCCTGCTCGGCGAGCTGGGAATCTTTTTCGGTTTCCTTCAGCACTGCTTTGTGTATCTGCTCGATCGTCTCGTAGGTGTTTTCGGCAGCAGGGATGCTCAGCGTGATCTCGTCCCACATCCATTGACCCGTAGTGGAGAAGTTAAAATATTGGCCTTTAATGGCAAAGCTGTTCATGAACGTAACGCGCCGGCCAGTCGGGTGCCCCTTGTCCGTCCAATTGCCGGTTTCGAGCATGGCTGTACGGAAAACGCCAATCTCGACCACCTCGCCGCCCACACCGTTGATCTCCACCCAATCACCGACCCGAATGCCGTTCTTTCCCATCAGCACGAACCAGCCGAAGAACGCAATGATGAAATCCTGCAAGACAACGGTCAGCCCGGCGGTGGTCAGGCCGACAATGGTCGGCATCTGGCGAGGGGGACCGAAGATGACCAGCAGCACGAGCAGGATGCCGATAAACTGTACACCCAACTTGAAAATGATGCGCAGCGTTTGCATGCGCCGCCTGTCGAGCGTGGGGCGTTCCACGAAGTGGCGTACCAGGGCGTCGACGAGGATGACGGAGAGCAGGATGACGGCAATCCAGGCAAACGACTGCAGCATCAGGTGCAGCATGATGCGATGTTGTAGCAGCACCTGCGCGGACCACTTGCGGTAGACTGCCGCGAGCTGCTGTTGGGTTTGGATGCGGTCATCGTAGATACTCAGAAGCTGGCGCTGCGCGCTTTCATTCTGCAGGCGCTTGATTTTCGCGGCTCTGTCCGGCGCGAGACCGGATGCGGAGTTTTGCCCGGGTTGCGATGAATTCGGTGTACTTGCGACCGCGGCATTGGCCGCGTGCTCAAGTTGATTATGTTGGCGAGTCAGCGCGGCAGCATCGGCTTGCGCCTGCCGCATTGCCTGCTGGAGTAACTGGTAGCGGGTGCGTTGATCCATCCATGCCTTAACCCGTGCCGCGAGCGTGCCCGTTCGCTGAGCGGAAACGACCGCAAGCGGGGTCTCCTTGCTCGCCTGAGCATCGTATTTCTGCATGCTCGCTTCATGCGCCGCGAGTTCCTGTTGGATCCTGCCGCGTTGATCGCCCACGGCGCGGGCAAGGTCCCGCTGCGCGTCCGCCAGTTCATCGGAATCCAAGCCAAGCTGCGCTTTGGCAACATCGAGATCGGTCGCAACCATCACTGGCGCGGCGCCATTCCTGGGCGAGGAACTGGAAGGGTTAGCGGCGTGCTTCAGGCTCTCGACGCGATCCTGATCTTGCTTGACGACTTCCTGAAGCTGGGCCAGCTTCTGCGAGAGTGCCAGCGCCTCGCCGGTGAGTGCATGTTGCTGCGTGCTGGCCTGACGCAACGCCGAAGCAAACGCCTGATCCACCTCATGGTCCGCCAGGCGTTCGGCTTCACGCGCGTATTCGATCTCCTCTCCAGTGACAGCCAAATCCGCCAGGGCCTGAGCCGTCTGCCAGGGATGCAGATCCACAAGCGTGCTCTGATTGGCCAGACCGCCCGAAGTACCCTGTCCCGCGAGGAAAGGAAGATGCGCCATCGCGTCGCGTGTCGTCCAGGCGAAGGCCAGGCACAGGCCAAGCACGACCAGCAGGATGAGTGTCACAACAAGCCTCACACCGCTGAAAATCCGGTGACGTTGATTTGCGATCGATTCCGGGCCGGACGGCTTGATTGCCATACGTTTGATTGTCACAGGTAACCCCTTCGCAAGCGCTTCGCTTTGCGTTCGCTTACCCGGGCTTTCGTAATATAGTTGCCGGGAAGATCATTCGTGCTCGAACGACAACGTTTCTTCGCACGCCTCGACTCGCGACCAATTTATTGGGCAGCCCCCCTGGGCTGCCTGGCGAGTGTATTGGCCCTCGCGCAATACGGTCTGCCGCCCCCGGTTCACCTCACCGCCGAACAGGACCACCAGAGAATCATGGACCTTCTGCACATCAAGGCACTCCGGCCAGGAGCAGATCCTAAGCACCCCGATTCACCGAATGCGGTTAATTACGACGAAACGAAAGTAAATCCATACCGGTTGCCCGATCCGCTTCTGCTGAATAACGGGCAGAAGGTAACCACGCCAGCCATGTGGTGGAACGAGCGTCGTCCTGAGCTGGTTCAGATGTTTAACGAAGACGTTTACGGCCGCGTTCCAGCAAACGTTCCAAACGTAAACTGGGAAGTCGTTA
>JAVKSW010000030.1:0-12610 GCA_039583505.1 Bryobacteraceae bacterium
AAGGTAGGCGAATATACGATTCGCGTTCACAAGGCTGGATTCATCGATCCTCCTCCGGAGGACATCGATGTGAAAAAGGCCGAAGAAGCGGCCGTGCAGTTTCGGCTGCAGCCGCTTCCGCAGATTGCCACGCTGACGATAAAAGGCGCGCTGCCGGGCACGATGGTGTACGTGGATAAAGATTTCGCCGCGATGATCGGCGCGGACGGAAATGCGAATGTGTCAAACATCAAGCCCGGCGATCACACGGTGGAATTGCGCCGCGAGCAGGCGTTGCCGAAGCGATTCCAGCGCACGTTCCACGTTGGGGATGTGATTACACTTTCGGGCCCCGACGTGACGCTGGATAAGGCCGTGGCGGAAGCGAATCCCGCGCCTGAGGTTACGGCGCCTGCCGCAACCGAACCGTCTTCCGCGGCAAACAAACCCGCCGCTGCAAACTACAGCATGGAGACGGAAGGCGCGCAGGTGCGTAGGGGCGGTGGATTCGTCACCTATCACGTTCCGAAGGTTGCCGGTCACTATACGTTCGCGGCGCAAGGCCGCATCGGCGGATTTTTAAAGCACAGTAAATTACAGTGGTACGCCGGGTATGAGGATAGCGAGAACTACGTTTTATTCACCTTGGACGGTAAGCGTGCAACGGTTCATGAGGTTCGTAACGGAAAGTCGATCGAGGTCAGCCGCATGCCCTTCAATGTCGATTCAAACCAGTGGGTGCAAGCCGACGTTTGGGTCAGACCTAATTCGGTCGGCGCCCGCGTAAAGACTCCCGACGGCAGCTGGACCGACATTGGATCTGTAAGTAGTGAAGGCCGCGACTTCACCCAGGGAAGAGTCGGATTTTACATTCCGGGAAACGACGAAGTCGCGGTTTCAAACTTCCGGTTTTCGAATCGTTAGCGGGAAAGGAGCATTCGAGAGCCATGGACGAACGTGGATTTTATCGGGAGTCGCAGGTCACCAAACCAGCCACGCTGAATTGCCCATTCTGCAGGACCACGGATGCGTACGACCTTCGCTGGATGGTTCGACGTAAAGTAGACAAGCTTCCGCGACAGGCCGATGAGCGAGACCGGGCTAAATTCGCGAAAGCGGCAAGTTACATGGTGTTGTTAGACGACAAGACCGCATGCAAACGCTGCCGGAGAACATTCGAGATTTCCGGAGTAAAAACGACGGCATTCCTTACGGACTAGTAGTCGCGGTACTATCGTCTCCTTCTGCTTCGCGGTCCATTGCATTGTGTCCGCCGAGCGATTAATTTCGATTTACAAAGCGCCGTCGTTTGGGAGAACTGGTAACGGCATCAGGACACCCCACATCTATCGACGCAGGGAGACGCCAGACTATGGTGCGAACACTTCGGAAGAGAGCAACGCAGCTAACATGGGCGGCGTCGCTAACGGCGATTTTCGGCTTATCTGCCTTCGCGCAAGATCCTCCGTCTCGCGTGGCAAGGCTGAATCATATTGAAGGCAGCATATCGATGGAGCCAGCCGGAATAGACGATTGGGTGCCGGCTGTCGTCAATCGTCCATTTACCACCGGCGACTATATATACGCGGACCGAGGCTCGCGAGCCGAGCTGCACATGGATATAGCGGTGATACGCGCGGCTGCGCAAACGAGTTTCGGTTTCCTGAACCTGGATGATCAGGGCGTGCAGATCAAGCTCGCTGAAGGCGACATGTACCTGCGGTTGCATGACTTCTCGCCGAACCAAGCTTTCGAAGTAGATACTCCGAACGCGGCGGTCACGCTGGAGGAAAACGGCATTTATCGATTTCACGTGGCCCCGGATGGCGCGATGACGTTTGTCGTGATCAGGCAAGGTCGAGCCCAGGTCACGGGTGGTGGCCAGGCCATGACGTTGAATGCGGGAAATAGCGTCATGCTGAGCGGAACAGATCAGTTGTCTTATGACGTGGAGGTTGCGCCCGTACCAGACGATTTTGACAGCTGGAGTGCCCAACGCGACGCGCACGAGGCGCATTTGGCGTCAGCGCGCTATCTTCCGCCGACCGTGATTGGCTACGAGGATTTAGACGATTACGGCAGTTGGCAGGAGGCGGCGGATTATGGACCGGTTTGGTATCCGCGAGCGGTTGCAATTGATTGGGCGCCGTATCATAGGGGCACTTGGGTGTGGGTTGACCCGTGGGGCTGGACCTGGGTGGACGCGGCACCATGGGGATTCGCTCCTTTTCATTACGGGCGTTGGGCATACATCAGTGGGAGATGGGGTTGGTGCCCTGGACCGATGGCCGTGGGGTATCGCGGACCGGTGGTGAGGCCGTATTACGCACCCGCGCTGGTGGCGTGGTTCGGCGGCTCCCACTGGGGTGTTTCCGTTTCCGCCGGCGCGCCGAGCCTGGCGTGGGTTGCGCTCGGTTTCGGCGAAGTCTTCACGCCGCCGTACGTCTGCACGCGACGGTACTTCACAAACGTGAATGTCTATAACACCCGCATAGTCGAGCGAGTGAACATAACGAACGTATACAACACGGTTTATGTAAATCACGCCGTTTACGACCACCGGGAGTTCGTCAACGTGAGGGCTCCGGGTGCGGTGATGGCGGTCTCGCAGAGTGCGTTCGCAAATGGCCGTCCCGTGCGCGAAAGTGGCATGACTGTGCGGCAGGCCGATCTCTCGCGAATGCGAAGCGCGGCAATTGTGGCTCCGGGCGTTGCACCGACAAGACAGTCCATAGCGTCGACACTGGGACGCACGGCTCCGCATCCTTCAGCACAGGTCATGCAGCGGCGAGTGATCGCCCGGAACACCCCACCTCCTGCTCCCGCACCGTTTGCAGCACGGCAGCAGTATCTACGGCAAAACGCCGGGCAATTGCACAATTATCAAGCCATGCATCAGGCGGTAGCGCCCCAAGCGACCTCTGCGGCCTTCGTCAGACAGGCCCCGGCGGCTCGTCCGGTTGCGGTGCATGCGGGAGAGCGGGCCGGCAATCCTGCGGCTTTTCGAGCTCGAGCCCAGGCGCAGGATCAGCCGGTGGTTCGGGAACGAAGGCCGACTCCGCCGCAGCAGCCGGCTCTTACCGAACGAACCCAATCGAGCCCGGCACAGCCTCAGCCGAGAGTCCGGGAACGAAGGCCGACTCCCGCGCCGCAGCCCGCCGTTACCGAACACGTCCGACCGGCTCCGGCCCAATCAACAGCCGCACCCCGGGTGGAATCACGGCCGGCTTCGCGTCCAGAACAGTACCGGGCTCCCGCGCCGCCAGAGGAGCGCCGAACCTCTCCACCCGCTCATGAGAAAAACACGAAGGATACAAAGGATCACCGCTGAGCAAGCGGACCGCCCACAGCACCCCTAACCGATTGAGCGGACGACTCCGCCATCCACGCGCAGAGCGGCTCCGTTAATGGCGGAAGCCCGTGGGCTGGCGACGAACGCAACCAATGCAGCGATTTCCTCCGGCGTTTCGAAACGCTTGAGGATGGAGCTTGGGCGCATGTGCTCGAAGAAGTCCTTTTCAACCTGCTCACGGCGAGCCTTTTTATCTCTGGCGAGATTCTCGACAAATTGGGTCACACCCTCGGACGCCGTCGGGCCGGGGAGAACCGCGTTGGCAGTAACGTTGCTGCCGGCGGTGGTTTCGGCCAGGCCGCGCGCGATCGCCAGCTGCGCGGTTTTGGTCATGCCGTAGTGGATCATCTCAGCCGGAATCTGCAAGGCTGATTCGCTGGACACGAAGATGATGCGGCCCCAATTCGCCGCCTTCATGCGCGGGAGATAATGGCGGCTCAGCCGGACACCGCTCAACACGTTCACTTCGAAAAAACGAAGCCAATCCTGGTCTGAGATCTGCTCGAAGGGTCTTGGCTCGAAAATACCGAGATTGTTGACCAATATGTCGACGCTGGCGAACCGCTGAACGGCTTGCTCGACTCCCTCGCGGGTGCCGAGATCGGCGGCGAGACCTTCCACCTGAGCGCCTGCCGACTTGGTTCTGAGCTTTTCTACCGCGCTATCGACGCGCTGTTTCGTACGGCCATTCACGACAACTAGAACTCCTTCGATGAGGAGGGCCTCGGCGATCGCGTAACCGATGCCGGCGGTCGATCCCGTGACGAGCGCGCGCTTGCCTTGGAGTTGCAGATCCATAACTTGAAGATGAGCGGCACTGCCCAGAGGATGCGCTGTTGGGATTACGAACCGGCAGCAGAAAGCTGAGGCTTTGCTGCTTTCATTTGTGCTGCTTTCATTTGCGGGAGATCGGGGTCGGCGTGCGACCAGGCGTCGAGGAACTCGCGGTACGCTTTGGCGGCTTGTTGCCTATCGCCTTGCTTGTCCCAGGACAAGGCGATGCCGTAAAGTGCGAAACCAGAGTGTGGCCGCTTGGTTAACGCTTTCCGGTACGCGGCCCGGGCTTCGTCGAACTTACCGGCACGGATACAGGCGGCGCCGAGGACCTCAAGCGCAGGACGCGAATATTGCGGCGGCTCCGAGTACCCCAGATCCGTTTCCTCCCGATCGGCGTGTTCGAGGAGCTGGCGGGCAGTAGCGAAGTCGCCTTTGGTACTAGCCAAGGTGCCACGGAGTTCGAAAGACGCAGTGCCGAGAATCTTCAGAACCTGATCGCGAGCGGATTTGTTCCTATCTTCGAGCTGTTCCTGTGACAGACGCCACAACAGCGCGTCCAAAACGTTGGACTCTGTTTCTGCTTCACGAACTTGGTTCCCGTCAGTAGCCTTCATACCACGCGCGTAGGCGACGAGGCCGTCTCTGTAGCGGCGGGCCCAGACGCTGAGCTTGTCGTCAGACACGCCGAACTGCATGGGGTGCACGATCACCTCATCCCAGTTTGCAAACCGGATCGCAAGTCTGGCTTCGGTGCTGCCGATCTGGAGAACGTAGAACCACGGATTCTCAGACCGATCGGGATCGTTGGCGAGGCCTGCCAAGGCGCGCGCATGCTCACGCGCTTCTGTGTAGCGGCCCTCTTCGGCACAATCGGCAATCAGATAGCTGATGTTATGCGCATAATTCCAATCGTCGTTCACAGAGACATGTTGTTTCGCCATGTAGTCTTCGTCAACCCGCATTGCGGCGAGGAAGCTCTGCCGCGCTCGCTCGTAATCGCCGATGCGATAGAAGATGTGGCCGGGCATGTGAACCATATGGCCCGAGGCGGGCGCCAGTGAGGCGAGCTTTTCGGCGCTCTCCAGTGCCCACTCCGGATGTCCGGTTACTTCCATGGCGTGAATCCAGTAGTGATTTGCGGCAGCGTTGTCGGGGTGCTGGTGAAGGATATTGCGGAGAAGGGCCTGGGAGTATACGGCGCCAGGCCGGGGATCGCCTTTGGCGTCGTATCCAGCGTTGGAATGGCGGGCCAGCTGCAATTGCGCTTCAACATCGTCAGGGTAGCGGTCGATGAGAAGTGCCATCTCGTTGGCAAACGCCTGATTCGCCTCGTCGCCGTTTTTCTCTTTGGATTCGGCGTAAGCGCGGATATAGTGCTGCTCGCGATCAGAGATCTTCGGCAGCAGATCTTTCGCTTTGAGCAGCTCATCTTTGACCTGTTGTTCATCGCTGCCGCGGAAATCGAGCGCTTGTGCGACGCCCCAATGACACATTGCGCAGTCAGGATCAAGCCGCACGGATTGCTCGAAGGCACGCAGAGCTTCGTAATCCCAGAAGCAGTGTAAGAGCGCGAGCCCCTGGTCAAACCATTGCTGGGCGTCAGGCGATTTTGTAGTAATTGCGATGTGACTGCGGCCGATGCCTTCTATGTGTTGCGGCGCTGGAAGCTTCGCAAGATCAACAGGCGATTGACTGGTACGAGGTCCATGACGATGGCCTTGGCCCAGCGCGGAAAGACAAAATAAGAGCGCCAGCGGGGCCGTTTTCATGGTTCTGTCGCGAGTCTAGCAAGCGGAGATCGGACCATTGGCAAAATAGAAACGATGCGCTCGAGCGTCCATCAGGTGACATGCCAGATAGCTCTCGTTTGATAGTGGTCTCAAACCGTCTTCCCGTGGCCTTGGTGCGCGAAGGCGACGAGTGGAGAACGAAACGCAGTGCGGGCGGCCTTGCAACTGCAATGGACCCAATTCTGAAGCGCGCTGGAGGTGTTTGGATTGGCTGGTCCGGCGCGCAGGAGGAAGAATCAAAAGAGGCGCTCGAGCTTCTGCGGCAAGAACAATCCTGCATAGCAGTCGATTTACCGGCGGATCTTCTTGAGAAATTCTACGAAGGGTACGCGAACCAGGCGCTGTGGCCCTTGTTTCACAGTTTCAGCTCGAAGCTACAGTTCGACTCCGAGAACTGGAACGCGTACATCGAAGCAAACAACAGATTCTGCTCGGCAGTGGTCGAAGAGTTTCGACCGGGTGATCGGATCTGGGTTCATGATTATCACCTGATGCTGCTGCCCAGTATGCTCCGGGAGAAGATTCCCGACGCTGCGATCGGGTTCTTTCTCCACATTCCGTTCCCAGGCTCCGACGTTTTTTCGATTCTGCCGCGCGGCGAGGAATTGTTGGCCGGTTTGCTGGGCGCCGATCTGATCGCATTTCAAACCCACTTGCACCTGCAGCATTTCCGGTTATCCCTGCGACGCCAGCTAGGCATGGAGAGCACGGTCGATCGTCTAGACGTCCCCGGGCGCGAATTGAGGTTGCAAGCACTGCCTATCGGCATTGCAGCAGACGATTTTCTGGGATACAGAGACAAGCCTGAAACGCAGGAGCAGCTCGAAAACCTGCGCGTGCAATATAACGGACGGAAGGTCATCGTAGCTGTAGACCGGCTCGACTACACGAAGGGGCTTCCGGAGCGTTTGCGAACCTTCCGGCGCATCTTGCGCAGCGATCCGGAACTGGTGGGCAAAGTGGTGCTGCTGCAGATTGCCGTGCCATCGCGGGAGAATATTGAGAGTTATCAGACGCTGCGCAGCGACGTGCATGAACTGATTTCAGACATCAATGGCGAGTTCGGCAAGCCGGATTGGGTTCCGGTTGTCTATATTCACCGCGGCATATCCCGGCCGGAACTCGTCGCGGTCTATCAGGTTGCGGATGTGGCTTGGGTCTCACCATTGCGAGATGGAATGAACCTGGTGGCCAAGGAATACGTCGCCTGCAGGCCCGACGGCACGGGCGTGCTGGTGTTAAGCTCATTCGCCGGCGCGGCCGCCGAGATGGGTGAAGCGCTGCTGGTGAATCCACTCGACGAAGAGCGAACCGCCTTGACTGTGATACGCGCGCTGGGTATGAGTGAGGAAGAGAAACGGGATCGCATGCTTGCGCTGCATGAGCGTGTGATTCGCAATAACGTGTTCGCCTGGGGTGACCGGTTTCTTGCGCTTCTCGATGACGCAGTTAACGCTCGTCGCGAGCGCGCTCCGGAGGCTCCGAGGTGGCTGCCCGTGGAGCAGTTGGCGGATTCGTATCGAAGTGCGCATAAGCGTGTGCTGTTCCTGGACTACGACGGTACGCTTGTGCCTCTGGTGGCCCGGCCGGATGACGCGAAGCCGGATAATGAGATCCGCACGCTGTTAGCACAGCTCACCAGTGATGAAGCGAACTGCGTGATTGTGATCTCGGGGCGACGGGCCGCAGACCTGGAACGCTGGCTCGCGCAAATACCGCGTCTGGGACTCGCGCCCGAACATGGCGCACGCTGGCGCATGCCTGGCAGTAACACTTGGGAGGGCCGGGCCGCCGATCCGGAGTGGAAGAATACCGTGCGGCCCATCCTGCAACATTTCGTAGACCGCACCCCGGGCAGTTTCATCGAGGAAAAGGAATTCGCGCTCGTCTGGCACTACCGCACCGTCGAGGCCGAATTTGGAGACTGGCTGGCGACAGAACTAGTCGCGATGCTCGAAGGCATGCTGGCCCAAACCGAACTGCGTGCCTACCGAGGCAGCAAGATTGTCGAGGTAAAACCGATGTGGGCCAACAAAGGAACCCTTGCCAACGAGCTGGCGCCCACGTATGCGGATGACGGATTCATTCTTGCGATCGGCGACGACCGGACTGACGAGGACCTCTTTGCACGGCTGCCCGAGAACGCCTGGAGTATTCACGTGGGACGCGGTCCGACCAAGGCGAACTACAGCGTGACCGATACCGGTGCAGTGCGGCGATTGTTGCGGCAGCTCACAGAAGGCGAATAAGTCCGCAGACTGACTTTCACGAGGCTTGCGGCGCGGACGCTTATTCTAGCTACATGGACCGTGCGAGCGGAGTCGGGAGCAGCCAGGCCGGCTGGATTACGAAGCTGATCTATCGAGCGCTGAAGAAGCGCGTGGGACGCGTCCCGAAAGCCAAGCAGCTCGCGGCCTATCATACGCCTACATTGCTCGCATCGACATGGATGGACGCTGCTTGCGCATCGGCCAGGACGATTCCAATCGTGCTCAAAGAGATAGTACAGTTGAAGGTCGCTACGCTGGTTGGCTGCCCGTTTTGAATCGACATTCACTCTGCGGTCAGCAGAAGAGTTGGAATCTCAGAAGCGCAGTTGCGCGATCTGCCACGCTTCGAAGAGAGCGGTGCATTCAGCCACACTGAACGGTTGGTGTTGCGTCTCGCAGTCGGGTTGACAAGGACGCCAGCCTCGGTCAACGACGAACTGTTCGCGGAGCTGCGTCGGGAGTTCAGTGAAGCGCAATTGGTAGAGCTGGCGACAGCAATTAGTTGGGAGAATCATCGGGCACGCTTCAATCGGACGTTCGGGATCGCCGCGGAAGGCTTTTCAGAAGGCGCATTTTGCGCATTGCCGGAAACGCCGTAAGCATGATGGCGTTCTCGTCTATTCGAGCAGACCAGGTTAGCGGCTGAAATCGATGTATCCGTGTTGGGGATCGGTGCTGAGGAGAGTGACGCGGATCTGGTCGCCGACGTCAACACCCTGTTCGCCGCGCATGAGACGGCCCTCGATGGGCGGTTGCATGACGCGCACGAAGACACCTTTGGGGGTGACGCCGGTCACGACAGCATTGAAAGTTTCGCCTCGACGATCATAGAATGCAACGGCTGCGACGCGCTTGCTCATGGCGCGTTCCACTTTGCGCGCGGCATCCTCCTTACGCGTGCAGTTTTGTGCGATCGCCGAAAGCTCGTCATCTGAGTAGGGCGGCGGGCGCCTGGCAAACGAAGCCTTGATAAGGCGCTGAATTACCAGATCCGCGAAACGGCGATTCGGTGCTGTCGAATGCGTGTAATCGGAAGCGGCGAGGCCAAAATGGCCCTGCAGGGCGTCACCAGGACGCGCCAGCACATACTCGCCGGGCCCCATCAGCTTAATGACCGCCAGCGAGAGATCAGCGTAGTGCACAGGATCCCTTTGCCTTTGATGTCCAAGAAAGGCAGCGAGTCCAGCGGAATCGGGGCGCTCGGGCAGTTTGCCGCCGTATCGCGCTGCAAGCTCCACGATGCGCGGCCATCTTTCCGGCGATTTCACGACGCGGCGAATACCGGAAAGTCCCGATCGCGTGAGCGCCTGCGCCATAACCTCGTTAGCAGCGATCATGAAATCCTCGATTAGGTCGCTGGCACGGTTCTTTTGCCGGGCCTGTATGCCCTTGACGTTGCCATCAGCAATGATTGGCTCCGCTTCGACACGATCGAACTCAAGTGCGCCGAGTCGTTGCCGCTGTTGCCGCAGGGCGGAGGCCGCTTCATCCTGCAATTTGAGCTGAGAAGTGAGATCAGCGGAGGCAGAGATTTTTGGCGGCGGCGGGACCAAACCCTCCAACCAAGGACCTACGCCACTGTACGTGAGCTGGGCTTGGTTGCGAACAAGGGCGCGGTAGATGCTCGATGAAGTGATCGAGCCAGCGCTGTCGATGAGCATCTCAATGACTAACGCGAGGCGATCACGAGCTTCGCCGAGCGAGGTGAGATCGGTCGAGAGCTGCTCGGGCAACATGGGAAAGGTCCGGACGGCGGTATAAACGGTCGTGGTTTGCGAAGCGGCGTGCTGATCGATGGGTGAGCCCATCGGCACATCGGAATCGACATCCGCAATGCCGATCAGCACGCTGATCCCGCCGTCTGTGCGTTCGGCGACTTCGATTTGATCGAGATCGCGCGAGGTGTCGTTATCGATGGAGGACCACAACCGGCCGCGCAGGTCGCGAATGCTTTCATCCGGAGCGGGCAATAAGCGGGCTTTGAGAGATGCGAGTTGTTCGTCGGTACCAGCAGCCCAATCAGGGTCGAAGCCCTCGTGGATCATTTCTTCATGGGCACTACTGCTCAGGTCGAAACCTGAAGGCGGGCCTGAATGAGACATTCAAGCGAAGGCTAGCACGGCCGTGCGGTCAATTATCGGAGGGCCGAAAGCGGTCGGCAGGCAGCTCATTGGAGTCGAGCGTGTGCGAGCTGGCATAGAAGGTAGCAAGCTGGTGAATATGGACATTCGTGGGTGGGATGAGCGATATCGATCGAAAGAGCGGGCCGGTGAAGACATCCACGCGGAACCAACCCCGCTTGTGGTGGCGACGGCGAAGCGACTGCGGCCCGGCAAGGCTCTCGACCTGGCGTGCGGGACGGGGCGCAACGCGATTTGGCTGGCGCAAAACGGCTGGAGCGTAACGGCAATCGATGGCGCGCCAGCGGCCATCGAGATTCTGCGCGCCAAAGCTGCGGAGTTGCAGATCGCCATCGACGCCCGTGTCGCGGACCTGCAGAAAGGCGAGTACGAAATCGAAGAATCAGCCTGGGATCTCGCGATCATGTGCTACTACCTGCAGCGGGATCTGTTCGAGCCTGCCAAACAGGGCGTCAAGCCCGCTGGTGTGGTGATAGCGATCGTGCATATCACGAAAGGTGGTGAACAGGCGACGGAATCGCGGCTGAGGCCCGGTGAATTGATCCGCTATTTCACTGGCTGGGAAATCCTGCATCGGTATGAGGGCCAACCGAACGATGTGGCGCATCAGCGTGCGGTGGCGGAGATCGTGGCGCGCCGGAAACAAGTCAACGGGTGAAATCAACGGCCATCGTGTTGCCGCCGCACACCACCACGCCGACGCGCTCTCCGGAGTGCGGCCGGTACGCGCCAGAAATGAGCGCAGCGAACGCGGCGGCCCCGCCCGGCTCGGCGGCGACCCGGACTACATCCCAGAGTGCTTGCTGGGCGGCCCGAATGGCTTCGTCGGAAACAAGAACGACGCGATCGACGAATACTTGGGCGATAGGAAACATCAATGCACCGACCCTGCGAGGAGCGAGCGAATCGGCTGCGATGCCTCCAGCTTGGGCGTCGACGGGCTGCCCGGCTTCAAGAGCTTTGTAGAGAGTGGGGGCAGCGAAAGGCTCCACGCCAATCACTTTTACTCTGCCCTGGTACCACGCTGCGATTCCTCCAATGAGACCGCCGCCGCCGACCGCCACCAGAAGCGTGTCGAGTGCCGGAATTTGTTTCTCGAGCTCTAGCGCGAGACTTCCCTGCCCTAGGAGCGTTTCGAGCTGATCGTAGGCGTGCACGGACAGCGCACCGGTTTCCGCGGCGTAAAGATTGCCGGCGACGAGAGCGTCGTCGTAGCGCTCGCCTGTGACGCAGATTTCGGCGCCATAGTCCCGCAAGCGAGCGAGCTTGGCTGGCGATGCGATAACCGGAACGAAGATCTTAGCGGATACGCCAAGCTTTCGCGCTGCATACGCCACTGCAACACCATGATTGCCGCCGGATGCGGCGATCACGCCAGCCGGCGGGATTTGGCGCGTGAGCAGATTCGCGAAGGCGCCTCGTGCTTTAAACGAGCCCGAGTGTTGCAAGAGTTCGAGCTTGAGAGCGAGCGGGAACGGCGCGAAGCCAAATTCTTCGCCGGAAACTTCGATAACAGGGGTTTGGCGGACGTAGTGCTTAATGACAGCGTGCGTTGCCGCAATGGTTTCGCGCGTGACGGACATTGGGCTGGTCAAACAACAATCTTCGCGCGACAAATTGTTCCAGAGTGGACAACCGCGTCCCACCAATGAACAAGCAGGCAAGTAGAACCGTTCAAGCGGTTGTACTTACGGATGGAACGGTGCGTGCGAACTAACCGCCTGTGGCGATTCGCGTCTAAGTCGCACGGGAGGCATGATGAAAAATCCGATTCTATGCGTAATGATGATTGCGGGCAGCGCCTTGCTGGTATGGCCCGGTTCCGCAAACGCGAAAGACTGGCCGACTAGCCAGCGCGGGAACGAGAGGGAGTGTTCGGCCAATCATTTCCATGTGAACGATCTGGTGAGTTTTGCCGAACCGCGGGAGCAGCGTTTATCAAGCGCTTCGACCAACTACATTAATCCGGAAGAAAACGGATCGATCCGGGTACATGGATGGAACAACCCCGATGTGCTGGTGAAGGCATGTATTCAGGCCGCCGCTCCGACTGAATCGGAAGCGCGGATGCTCGCCTCGCAGGTAAGCATTGTACGGGGCCCTGGAACGATTGAGCCGACAGGACCATCAAGAGGCGACCGCCACTATTGGGGTATTTCGTACGAAGTATGGGTGCCAAACGCGTCGAATCTGAACTTGAGGGCGAACAACGGCAGCATCGGCGTAGAGAATGTTCACGGAGAGATTCGCTTTCACACCTTGAACGGCTCGGTCAGCCTAAGCGAAGTCGCGGGGGACGTG
>JAVKSW010000031.1:0-12519 GCA_039583505.1 Bryobacteraceae bacterium
GAGTTCGGTCTCAAGAGAACCCTTGAGACCAGTCGGCCGACCGAGCCGGTTCGCTGAATCGAGGATGAGTTCGCCGTTGCGGAGCGAAAATCGAGCACGGCGTTCGATGTGCCAACCCTCGTGAGCTTCGCACTCCGAGGCAAGCAACGCACCGCGAGCATTGACCAACAGTTCATAAACAGGTACACCAAAAGCTTGCCAGAGGACAACCCTCGAGACGTCGCTAACGGGCTGGCTACCCCAACGAGTGACGGCAAAGAGGGCGTGATCAACGCTGCTGAGGTCGAGGACATGCCGTTGCGCCAAATTCGCAACGCAGTGTAGATCAGCAGCGGAACCAACCAACACGCGAGGACGAAAAGTTTCCAACTGCTCCCATCGATTACGAGGAAAGGCCTGAGCCGAATCGAAGGCCCTGGTTCCCTCGCTCAGTTGCGCTACACGCTGACTAGGGACCGCCGGGAGGGGGAGCCGAGAGCGGCTTCTGTCTTGAGGGCGGAACCTGACGATCTTGGATGGAAGTAGAAGCATCGGGGGATACCTGATTAAGAGTTGCGAGTACCCATCGGATTTTAATGTCAGGTTATTCTGAACAGATCGGACGTGGGGGTAAGACACCGAATCGTCAACAGGATACGGACACTGAATTCACGCGAATCGGCGTCTATGGGCTTTTGAAATTGGCTCGAGGCGCGAGCACACGCTCTAGATTCAGGCACAGGATCTGTTCGGCTTGTGAGTCTTTGAGACCCAGTTCGTAGAGAGCTGTCGTTTGCTTCTGTAGAATTTCGGCTTGCCAGGCGCGCGGAAAGAAACTCGAATCCGTACCGAACAGCAGACGCTCGACTCCGGCAACGTCGAGCGCACGGCGAAACACAGTGCGCAGATCGAGACCTTCATAGGCCATCCAGCGATTGCTGCTCGAGGTGTCGAAAAAGACGTTCGGGCACAAATCGGCGAGCATCAAGGCCTCGCGGAACAAGCCGGCGCCGAAATGGGGCACGATGAAGGAGATTTGCGGAAAGCGCGACGCGACGGCGTGGAGATCGAGCGGATTCGAGAAACGCATGTCGAAGTAACTTGGGAGTCCTAGCTTCTTGCGCACACCGACGCTAATGGCTCCGCAGTGGACGAAGACGGCGAGGCGACTGGCAGAAGCGATTTCGAGGACCGGGAGCAAGCGCGCATCCGCAATGGAGTAGGCCTGCATGGCTGGAAAGAGGCAGACGCAGTGCAGGTGCGGATTCGCAGCGGCAGCCTCCATCCGATCAACCGCGTCGGGCTGCGTGGGGTCGAGCATGAAGTAGCCAAAAAATCGGTCGGGATACGCAGCGACCGCAGCGGACACGCTGGATTCGTCCCCGTGTATGCTGCCGATGAGTGCTACCCGATTAACGGCGTAACGATCAAGTTCGGCAATCCAGCGCGCAGCCAGAGCGGCGGCGTCGGACGTGGGGATCTGCCATTCCAGCAGAGGCGCCAACTCTTCCGCGCTCGCCAAGTTTTTCTGATGTGCCAGCGCGGCATAAAACGTGCGCGAGAAGAAATGGATGTGCGCATCGTTGACCGGCAAGTCGCCCCACGGGGTCTGAGCCATGCTGGGTTGATTGTAGCGGGAGAGAGGAATCCCGGAAGGGCACAATCAACGCGCTGCGATGGGAGAAGCTCCCCCATCGCTCGGCGCGCCTAACTAGCGGAAAACCCGCGAACCGGATCTACAGAGCGCTGCGACGGCCAGCCAAGAGGCTTACCAGGAACAGCACTAAGAAAATGACAAAGCAAATCTTTGCAATTCCAGCAGATGCGGCAGCAATACCTCCGAAACCGAGCACGGCGGCAATAATCGCAATTACCAGAAATACCCAGGCGTACCAGAGCATGTGTGTTCTCCTCCCGAGCTAAGGGGTTGCACGTTTTCTGCCACTAGCCGGGCAGCGCACCTTAGCTTTGCGTACTCCTGCAACCGTAAGAAGCTAACGGGCTTACCAGCAGCTTCTGGGAATACCCGAAACGACAAACAAAAAACAGTGTTGAAGAAATTTCGTACGCCGGGAAGAATTCGCATGCAGAGTGTCTAGGGCGCGGGGACCGACCGGATTGTCACCTGCCGGATAAATTGAGGTATTTTCTGGCACACCTCTGTAAAAAGAGCGCTCTTATATCACTCAATTTGTTCAGTTCTATAAGCCTGCCGAGTCTATGGGGAGATTGCCCGTAAGTTACCAGGGCGATCGAATCATAGCTCGAAACAAGTGAGGTTTAAATGAACATCGGGTTTCGTAGTACTCGTGCCTGTGTCCTCGTCGCTGCCGGTTTGTTGTTGTTGCCAGCAGGCGCCTGGGCAACCACTTACGGCTTTCAAACCATCAATGATCCGGCCGACAACACCTTGCAGCCTACTGCCGTATTCAATCAGCTACTGGGTATCAACAATGCAGGAGTTATCGCCGGCTATTTCGGCGACGGGACGATTGTCCCCAACAATGGCTTTACCTACGCGAACGGTACCTTCACGCCCGAAAATGTCAGCGGCGCCACCCAGACCCAAGTGGTTGCCATCAATAACACGCTGACCAACGGCACCTATGGTACGGCGGGATTTTCGGTCAACAACGTCCCCGTCGCCGCGGCAAACCATGGATTCACGAACATCGGTGGCACGGTCACCAATGTTGATGGGCCGGGTGCCACCACGACGCAAATTTTGGGCTTGAATGACAATCATCAAGCAGTAGGCTTTTACGGCACAAACGGATTCTTGTATAACACGAGCACTGCGGCTCTGACGACTCTGGTACTGCCTGCCACCTGGAACGCGACAGCCGTCACGGCCACTGGCGTCAACAATGGCGGTGTGATCGTCGGTTTCTATACCGGGAGCAGCGGGACAGCGGGATTTATCGACAGTAATGGCACCTTTTCGAGCCCGACCGACATGCTCGGTGGAACCAACCCGATGTTTTTCGGGATCAACAACCTTGGCCAGATCGTCGGGACGGACACGTCAGGAGCCGGTTCCTCGGAGGGTTTCGTGTATGACATGGGAACCAACACCTGGACCGCAATTTCCGATCCACTCTCATCGCCCACACCGAACGGCTTCGGGATCAACGGGACTACTCTGAATGGAATCAATGATCTCGGACAGGTGGTTGGGTTTTACTCCGATGGAGTCAATGTCGATGGTCTACTGGCAACTCCCGTACCTGAGCCCGCATCGCTTGCTTTGATGGGTCTGGCTGCACTTGGGCTTGGCGTCGGCTCCCTGGCAAAACGGCGCAACGGCTAATTGCCGAATCAGATTACCGAAGTAGCACGAACGATCAAGGCCGCACGGGGTTGAATCCGGTGCGGCTTTTCCCTTATGCCGCAGCAGCCTTCTTCGCCGCGGAGGATGGCGCCGGGCCGGGTTGCTTGCGGGTGGCCGCCCTTTCTTCTTTCTCCACTTCTTTCATGCTGTCCGGCTGCTTCTGCCAGGCATCCCAAAGCTTCGACAGGTTGCGAGTGAGCTGGCGCGGTTTTTCCTCGTAGACACGCTCGCCCAGAGAGAGGGCGTTTTCGCGAAGCTCCTTTTGATACTGCTCGATAAGGCCGAGGAATGGTTCGATATTCTTCCCGTGACCGTAGTGCTCGGGGTTTTTTTCGAGCTTTTCGCGAAGAACAACCAGGTTGTGGTCGTCGCCCAACCAGGTCTCCAGATTCTTCAAACTGCCTTCACGAGCCTGCATCACGTCTGTCCACAAGCTTTCGAGCAAGCGCACGTGATACCAGTGATCCTTCACACGCTTGCGCCACTCGTGGTAGTTTTCGGGGGTTGGATGCTTGCGGGCGGCGGCCAGGGCCTTTCGACCGCGGCGATATCTGAGCTCCAGGCCAGGTGCAATGGCGCTAAAACCATCCTTTTTGAGACCCCAGGTCTTGGCGCGCTTGCCGGTAGCGCGAAGCGAAGACAGCGCGTGCTGAGTGACCTTGCCCATGTTTGCCGCCTGTTCCGTTTCGCGTTTACTCTTTTCGAGTCCGCGCCGAATCGAAGCAAAAGCGCCTTTCTGCAAACTGCCGTTGTATTTCTGAACCAAGCTGTCAAAGACCTCGATGATGGCGGTGGCGTCCCGAATCTCGGAAAGCTGCCGGCCGATGTCGCGCATCCTCGTGTTCTCAGCGCGGTAAACGCGGCCAAGTTCCGGTTGCATCAGACGCAACGCACCGCGGATCTTCTTGAGGCTCTTGCGCGCTTCGTGAACGGCTTTGTCGCGCTGTTTCTGGCTGCCGTTGGTCAGGCGCTCCGTTGCCGACTGAATCTCTTCATCGACAATTCGCCGGATTCCCTCGGGAACCGACTCCTTCAGTTTGAAACGGTAGGCCATTGCGAGCTTTACCCTAGGAGTGGCCTTCCTGGGGCGATGTGGGCGCGACGTTCGTGGTGTCACCGCCGTATTCTTTGTCGGCTTCTTCGTTGCGGCCGAGCAGGCGAAGGGCGGCAGAAGCGACGTGCTCGGCCGTGAAGCCGAAGTTCTTCATGATCTCGGCGCCCGGAGCGGAAGCTCCGTAATGATCGATGGCGATGACCGTGCCTTCGTCACCCGCCCAGCGCTCCCAGCCATAACTCGAGCCGGCCTCAATCGTCACCCGCTTGCGGAGCGTCTTCGGCAGAATGCTTTCGCGATAACCTTGGTCCTGCTTTTCAAACAGGAACCAGCTCGGCATGCTGACGACGCGCGCCTTGACTCCATAACCAGTGAGCTTCTCCTCGGCCTTCATGCAAAGCGCAACCTCAGAACCGGTACCGATGAGAATCACGTCAGGCGAGCCACCTTCGGGTTCACAGAGAATGTAAGCGCCTTTTGAGACGTCAATGTTCTTTGCCCTGGTGCGATCGAGATGCGGCACGTTCTGGCGGGTGAGGGCGAACAGCGTGGGGCCGTTGTGCTGGATGGCCACAGCCCAGGCTTGCGCCGTTTCCGTCGCATCGGCAGGACGCATTACGTTCAGGCCCGGAATGGCACGTAATCCCGCGATCTGCTCGACGGGCTCGTGAGTGGGCCCATCCTCGCCCACGCCAACGCTATCGTGCGTAAAGACATAGAAGGCTTTGAGTTGACTCAATGCACCAAGCCGAATGGCCGGCTTCATGTAATCGGAGAAGACCAGAAAGGTGGCGCTGAAAGGAAGCACCCCGCCGTGCGCTGCCATACCATTAACCGCTGCTCCCATAGCATGCTCCCGCACCCCGAACGCGATGTTACGGCCGGCATAACCCCAGACTCCACCCACTGCGCCCTGGCTCGATGGACCACCGAATTCCGCGGGCTGGAAGTCCCCCATCCCTTTCAGAGCAGTGTTGGTAGAAGGGTTCAAGTCGGCCGACCCGCCGATGATATTGGGAATGCGCTTCGCTAATGCGTTCAGCGCTTCTCCACCGGCAACGCGCGTCGCGATAGGCTTGTCGTCCAATTTCCATTTCGGGAGATCGGCATCCCAATTGTCAGGCAGCCTTCCTGCAATCATCTTCTCGAGTTCGGCGGCTTCGTTCGCGAAATCTTTCTTGTATGCGTCAAGCTTCTTCTGCCAGTCCTGCTGTTTCCTGCCGCCTTTGCCACCCACCTCCCGGAAAAACTTAACCGCGTCTTCGGGCAGGTAGAACTTGTCCATGCTCCCCCAGCCGAGCGCTTTTTTCGCTGCTTGCACTTCTTCTTCGCCCAGCGGATTCCCGTGCGCCTCAAAGGTGTCCTGCTTTTTCGGGCTGCCGTAACCGATGTGCGTGCGCACCAGGATCAACGAGGGCCGGTTTGTCTCTGCCTGGGCCTCTTGAATCGCTCTCGCAACCTCCTCCGTATCGTTACCTTCTTCGACATGACGCGTGTGCCAGCCGTAGGCATCGAAGCGCTTCGCGACATCTTCGGTGAAACAAAGACTTGTCGCACCGGCTAGCGAGATGTGGTTCTGGTCGTAAAGATAGATGAGCTTTCCCAAGCGCAAGTGACCGGCGAGCGACGCGGCTTCCTGGGTAACGCCTTCCATCAGGTCGCCATCGCCGCAGATGGTGTATGTATAGTGATCGACGATTTTGTGGCCGGCGCGGTTGAAACGGGCCGCGAGCCAAGCTTCCGTAATCGCCATTCCGACGCCGTTGCTAAACCCTTGCCCGAGAGGACCGGTGGCGACTTCAACCCCGACCGTATGGCCGCGCTCGGGGTGTCCGGGGGTCTTGCTTCCCCATTGCCGAAAGCGTTTTAATTCGTTCAGCGGCAGATCGTAGCCGGTGAGATACAGCAAGCTGTAGAGCAACATCGAGCCGTGACCCGCGGAAAGGACGAAGCGGTCTCGATCAAACCAGTTCGGATCCTTCGGATTGAATTTCAGGAATTTCGTCCACAACGCATAGGCCATCGCCGCGGCCCCCATGGGCAGGCCGGGGTGGCCGGAGTTCGCGTTTTGCACCGCGTCGGCGGAGAGAAAGCGAATCGTATTAATACATAGCTCTTCGAGCGTCTGCGTTTCCGTCAGGGTTTGCGTTTGCGTCGTTGACAAAGTAATTTCTCTCTCTTCCGGTTTGATGGCTTCGCCCGTCATCTTGTGACGCGGGAAGCCGGAGGTGCGGCCGAGCCGGGGGCCAGATCCACTATGGCCAGCATACTAAGTTCGCACGATATCCTGAGATAGAGAATGCTGTTGCGAGCTGCAAGTATTGGTCTTCTGGTTTGCCGTCTCCTCGGCGCGCAGAGTATGTCCTCCTCTGCTTCGGACCAAGCGAATCCGGCAGCAGCGGCGCCGGAAGCCCCACCTATTGTGAGCTGCCCGGCCGGTGGTCCCTTAGGGGCCGTGGACCTGCGCGTGCGTTCGCCTAATGGCGGCGACCAGCCGCTGCCCTTTCGAACGATTAACCATTTGAGCGAAGGCGACACGCTCGTGTACGCTCCGATCCTGCGTGGAAAGGAGAAGCGCCCGGGCGAAATCGCGCTCGTCCTGGTGCCTGCTAAACGCGAGCGTGGGCAAGATTTGCTCGAGGTGACAGACCCGAAACCCGCCGACAAACCGCAGGTATGGAAAATGACGGAAACCGTTTCTCTGGCGGCGTTCGTGTACGGGCCGCAGGGGCTCAGCAGGAAAAAAGTGCGCAGCTTCTTATCACAAGATGAAGTGCTGATGGCACAACTCGCCGACTATGCCGACAAGACCGCGCAAGCAGAAGCCTTGGTTGCGGCGTTATCCAACAGCGAAAGTTCTTCGGCCAGCGTGAATGCGGCCCTCACCGGGTTCGCATCGCAATACGGATTCGCGGTACAAATCGACCGGAATGCTCCACCGGCAGTTCAGGCGCAGACTTTGTTCGCGACGATGAACCCGCAACTGGCGACATACAATCCGCTGGCGAGCTCGACTGCCGCACGCGCGGGCCAAACCGCGAGCCTGGCGACAACGGCGGCCGCACTATTCTTCGGAAGCCCGGTTGGCTTGGCGGCGGGTGGCACGGCGATGCTGCTCGATTTGCGGTCAATCGCTTTTCCCGACACCGAGTTTCGAGCCTCCTTTGCGCAGCCATTGCCGCAATCGGGAGTGAATCTATGCGGACAACAAGCTCCCACTCCGCCCCATACGAGAGTTGCGTACCTGTGGGCGAGCCGAATTCCGAATGCGCCTACGCCAGCTATTCGAATCGCTGATGCGGATTTTATTCCTTTGACCCAGAAGTCGCCCGTGCCGGTGGACGTGCCGGAGCCGGAATGGAAATATCTGCAGCGCGCCCGGAATTGGACGCTGGTGAATGATAAACAACAGAAGACGCCGGTTACGGTGTTGAAGCTGGGCAATCAAAGGGCCCTGGAGGTCGATCTCACAAAAGCGAACCTAGCTCCCGGGGATTACCACTTGACGGGGTATTGGGATTGGACGCCGTTCGAGGCAGCCGGCGAAGTGCATGTACTCACGCTGGAGGATTTCAAGAGCGCGAAGCTGGAGCCTGCATCGCAGGATCAACTGCTTGCCAAGGCCGGAAAGATTCCAGTGACGCTCGCCGGAAGCGACTTTGAGTTCACGACAAAAGTAGAGCTGAGGAAGCTCGGCGACGAATTCGCGACTGCGGAGCCGGTGCGTTTTCTGCTGCCGAAGGGTCTTCGCGAAGGCCCGCAGGAACATATGGACGTACAGATCGATACGCACGATCTCGATCCCGGCGAATACCAGCTGCTAATTTCCCAACAGGACGGAAAGAGCCACCCGGTGGATTTCAAAGTTCTGCGCAATCCCCCGAAGTTCGATAATTTGCCCATCCTCGCGAACCAGGGAGTGGCTACACAGCATTACGTTCTAAAGGGCGAACGTCTGGCGCTTCTGGCGAGATTGGAAGCGCCCGGCGCGATTCTCGATCTCGGCCCACCGGCCGCGGGCGAGAGTGAACGAAACATCACCGTCCAGTTGCGATCCAGTCCACAACCTGGAACGGCATTGCCGATCAAAGCGTATCTGGAAGATCGGAGCGAGCCGCTCACGTTCCCCGACGCACTTCAGATTACCGGTCCGCTGCCTGTAATCGCCAGTTCGAAGCTGTCGCTGCCCACGGGCATGGTTATCGCGATTCAGCCCGACGAGTTTCCGGCGGGTTATACATTGACGGCCATGCTGGACGTAAAGAATATAGAGCGAAAAAGTGTTTTGCGACTGGCCTGCGCCGATGATGTCGGCCAGGCGGCGTCATTGCACGTCGGTGAACAGACCGGCGCATCCAATTTACAGCAGTTGTCGCAGGATCAATTATTCCTGGCGTTTGACACCGGCGCGCTTCCCGCCGGATGTTCGCTTGAGGGAGTTATCGACAACGGGCGCGATGGCACATCGCAACCGTTCACGCTGGCGAACATCATTCGCGTACCCCAGATCGATTCATTCACTCTAACCGGCGATTCAGCGCCAAGCACCGTAACCGGCGACGCAGCGCCAAGCGGCAGTCACGCCTACCTGCTGACCGGTCAAAACCTGGAAATGATCGAGAAAGTCGGGTGGGACCAGACGAACGGCGTGGAAATAGGAGGCCTGCCGACGCCCCTTCCAGGTCCGGGGCAGAAGCAGTGTCTGTCGCTGAGACTGCCAGATCCGCCAAACGCACAGGCTGTTCTCTATGTTTGGCTGCGTGGGGACAAGCAGGGAAGGGTGACCACCGTCAAGGCGCCGCCGCTGCCTGCGCCCGCAACGCCTCCGGCAAGTAATGCACCTCCATCGACCAACAATCCGCCGGTCGTGAAATCGCCGCCTGGCTCGCGCGTGGGTTAATTGCCGTTGCCCTTCGCCTCGCGGAAACTTCGATGTTCTATATTTGAGTACAATTGACGAACTTACCCAATCTGTTGACGTTGGTTCGCATCTTTCTGGTGCCGCTGCTGGTAGCGGCGCTGGTGCAGCAGAACTTCCGCATTTATTGGGGTAACCGGCTGTTAGTGGCGAACGATTTCTTCGCACTGACGGTATTTCTCGCGGCCGCTTTGACGGACCTACTCGACGGCTATCTCGCGCGTCGCTGGAAACAGGTCACTACGGTCGGTACGCTGCTGGATCCGGTAGCGGACAAGCTACTCATTTCCGCGGCTCTCATTTCGCTTGTCGAGATTCGACTACTGCCGGGCTGGCTGGTCGTTCTGATTATTGGACGTGAGTTTGCCGTATCGGGACTTCGGAGCATTGCGGCGGCCGAGGGATACACAATTAAGGCCGGGGAGCTGGGCAAATCAAAGATGATCTTCCAGGTCCTCGCGGTTGCGCTGGTGCTGTTGTCCATTCGCTGGTCGGGTCTCCGCCCGTATGCGTTGGGTGCGATGTGGGCGGTAGTGATCTTCGGCCTGGCTTCGGCGGTTGATTACTTCCGGAAGTTCTGGCGCAAGGTGGATCTGAGCATTAAGCTTCGCCGCAGGAACGAGCTCCTCATGCTGGAGCGGCAGAAGCGACGGCTGCAACGGGCGGCTCGGACCGTCGACGCGTCTGCCGGTAAGAGCAGCCAAGGCGCGCCTGTCGAAACTGCGGAATCTATTCGCCGCTCGGGCTGAAATGCGTTAGGGCGACGCGCGGCGAGGCTTCGAGCACTTCGTAATTATCTTTGGTGAAGACTACCGTGCGTACTTGACCGCGCGGCCCCAAACTTCCGATTAGCTTTCCGTTAAATACGAAGCTGATGGCTCCCGCGTTCCCGGTGCGAACGCGCGCTATCTCGTGTCCTTCTAAGATTTTCGTTTCGGCTGCTTGCAAAACTCCGCTGAAGGTTTCCGTACCGTCTGCGACGATAGACAGCCAGGTCCGCTCATTCGCAGAAAGCTCGACGTGGAAGGCGGCATTGCCTTCAGAAATCTGAGGCGATTCAGAGAGAGCCGGCGTGAGTTGCGCGACACTTTGTTGAACAGGTGCCAATCGCGTAGTCCGCGGGGCGAGAATAACTGAATGGATCAAAGCCGTAAGGGAGCCGCGCCAATCCGACCTTGATTGCTCCCAGACACCGTAAAAAGACGAGCAGGCGACCAACATCAGCACGAACGAAAGAAGCGAATAAAGCCAGCGTAGATTTTTAGGTCGACTCACTTTTATGGAGGCGACCTTCGGTGCTTTGATGTCCTGTTCCCCCGATAACACCTGGCCCGGCATGAGCGGCTCAGGCATGGCACTGGTGACCTGCTGAACGGCAGGCGCTAAAACGCTATAGTCCAGCTTAAGTTCTTCTGCAAACTGCCGAACGAAACTTCTGAAGAAGAATGCAGAAGATATGGAGAGGGGGTCGTCGTTCTCGATGGCCTGCAGGTTCTTAGTAGAAATGCGGGTTTTGGCACTGACTTGCTCAATGGTGAGGCCAAGCTTCAGACGCGCTTCGCGGAGTTGAGATCCAACCGACTCCATACATTCCCGGGGTATTAATCGTGAAAGTTATAATACTACAATCTTTTCGGCAAACCCGGACCCAGTCCTGGTACGAGGGAATAGTACCCAGATCCGCCACGGCTCACCAAAATAGAATGTACAAATCTAATCGACTCAGTCGGCCTCCAACTTTACCTCAGGTACAGGTTTCACGGGAAATTCTGACAGCCCTACTCTGCGTAGCGGCCTTAGGCCCCTGCTGCGCTCCGGTACGCGCGTCGGCATTCAACGGCACGGCGGCATTCGCGGCGACGAAACGGGCTGTGTCATTTGGAGAACGTCCGCCCGGATCGGAGGCCATCCGGCATTTGCGTGCCTGGATCGTGTCGCAGTTGAAACCGCTCGGCGGGCAAGTCTCCGTCGACTCGTTTACCGGCCAAACGCCCACAGGGCCCCTGCCGATGGAGAACATCATTCTGAAGTTTCCGGGCTCTTCGGGGAAAGCCATAGTAGTGACCGGGCACTACGACACCGCCGTCAAACCCATGGTGCACTTCGTCGGCGCGAACGATGGCGGGTCCTCGACCGGGTTCCTGGTTGAGTTTGCCCGGGTCGCTTCGACCATGAAGCATCCGGACGATCTATACATTGTCTTCTTCGACGGCGAAGAGGCAGTCGTAAACTGGACGTCGAGCGACAGCCTGTATGGGAGCCGGCACTTGGCATCGAAATGGGGAGCCGACGGCACGCTCGCGCGGATCAAGGCGTTCATCAACGTCGATATGATCGGCGACAAGAACTTAGATCTGTCCGATGATGAGAACTCTTCGCAATCGCTGCGGAATACGGTGTGGCAGATCGCAGCCAAGCTGGGTGATGCCCAATACTTTCGGCACGATCCGGGTGCAATCGACGACGATCACAAGCCTTTTGCCGATTCGGGAGTGAATGTGATCGACCTTATCGATCTGGATTACGGGCCGCAGAACGCCTACTGGCACACGGCAGACGACACCATGGACAAGCTCAGCGCGCACAGCTTTCAGGTGGTCGGCGATGTTGTCGTGGCGCTGGTGAAAGAGCTGGAAAAAACCTAAGGATTTCTCGAGGCCGTCTGATTGGGCTGCTTGGGGCTCTTCAGCTCCGCGTCGAGGATGGGACGGAGCGTGGCAAGAACAATGGGGCCGTTGTATCGCTGCCCATTGACGAAAATGGTGGGCGTCCCTTCTACTCCAGCACGATTCCCATCCTGAACGTCTCTGACCACCGTTTCTCGCACTTGGGTGGAATCGATATCGGTTTCGAAGCGATCCATATCCAGCCCGCTCTCTTTGGCTAAGGCGAGGATAGATTTGCGCGAAAGGTCGTCGTGGTGCGTGAACATAGCATCGTGCATTGCCCAGAACTTGCCCTGTTTCTGTGCCGCGATGGCCGCGGCGGCCGCCAAATCGGCCTGCGAATGGATCTCGAGCGGAAACTGTTTGAATATGAGCTTGACCTGCGTGGGGTAGGCCTTCAATATAGCTTTGATTTCCGGAAACGCGGCGACGCAATACGGGCATTGAAAATCAGAGAACTCGACTAGAGTTATGGGGGCGTTTTGGGCTCCTACTGAGGGTGAGCCTGAGACAGGAATAGAAACGGCATCATCCAGAAGCCGTGTCGGCTGCGTGTGCGCCCACTTGGAGG
>JAVKSW010000032.1:0-12452 GCA_039583505.1 Bryobacteraceae bacterium
CAAATAGGTTGCCCAGTTTCACCAGCGCCACGCCATTGAGCGTCGCAGAGCCCAAGCCGCTTGTCGCCCTGCTCGCAACCGTCGAGATGATGCCGGCCGCAATCGAGGTTTGCGGAGCCGTACCGATCCCGTACACCGCCGCGATACCCACCACATTGCCCTGCGAGTTCGTTACCAGAACGGCGTCTTGCCTCAACCCGGGCTGGGTAGGGGTAAACGTGATCGCGGCTGTACAACTACCGCTCCCATTGCACGTCGGGTTGACTGAGAAATCCGTGCCGATAGTCTGCGAAAAAGAGACCACCGTTGGCACGCCGGTAAAGCTCACAGTCTGCGGACTGGAACTCGCGCCGACCGCCACCTGCGCGAAATTCGTAACTGGCACTACCTGCTGCGCAACCACCAGGTTGGAACCTACGGTCAGAATCGCAGCAACTGCAATAGAAAATGAACTAAAGAATTTCGACATGGAACCTCCGGGTAATATCCATGAACCAAAACGCAATTGAGGAGTGAATGCACTTACTCAAGATTCTCATCCCAACTGGCCAACCCTCGTGCGCGAACGGTTCGGCGGGAAACTCGCGTATAACAACGCGTATCTGAGATTCTCGCACAAACTGAGCCACAAAAACACGCCTTGGCCCACCGCGCTCTCACGCGATCGGCCAAGGGATTGTCTTTACCTTTCAGAGATACGGGATAAGAGTCGAACGTTACGCTTTCCTGCTCAACCGGCGACGCCCGATAAAGCCGACGCCGAACAAACCCGCGCCCATCAGCAACATCGAAGCAGGTTCCGGAACAGCCGGAGACGTTGTGATGGCAAGCGTGGCCGAGAAGGGCGCCATGTTAGGCAAAGCCTGGGCTGCACTGAGCGAATCGAACGTCGCGGAGAATGTACCCGTGAAGTTCTGCTGCACGGACCGAGTCGTCAGGTCATAAATGAACCCGCTTAGCGCGAAGGAGGCCACCGCTCCGTTGGTCGTATTGGTGAAGCTGAGCGCACCGGCGCTGTCGTTGCCGGGGAATAGTTGGGTGAGAAACAGCTCGAGATTAGACCCGCCGGTATCGAACTTTATAAACGGCAGAGCCGTAGTCGGATTCGGGTTCATCGTGGTACCCGGCACCGTCGTAGCTTCGTTGATGCTTTGAACCATGCCGAACTCACCCGTAGTAACGCCTGCGGATGCAAACACTCCCGGATTTACGAGAGAGACTTCGAAAGTGCCGTAAGCCGGGGCTGTTACGTACGGGGCTCCCGCCGGAAACTGCCCGAAATCGATTGAATTGTTTGATAGCTGTACTTCGCCGTTAAACCCTAGTTGAATCGTCGATGCCTGCGATGCGAGAGGCATCGAGGCGGTTAAAACAACACCGGCAAGCACTGTAAGATAGCTTGACTTCATTTTTCTCCTCCGTATGAAAACGTTCTGAGGCCGGACGGAGGAATCGCTTCCCCTATTCCCGTCTCGTGACTCATGAATAAGACCGCCCGAATGTTCCGATTTGAGACAACATTTCTTCAAGTACCCTGACTAAAACAAGTACTGGGAATCGGCAAAATTCTCGAACTCCGGTTTTCTGAAACAATCCACATCCAAAGCAATCTCACTTAGACTGCTCGTTTTATTTGCCGGAAACTCAGCCCGGCGGCCTTCTAAATACCTGATTGTTGCCTCAGTGTAGTGAGTGGGAAATTGCTCGTAAATTGCCTCAAATCCAGGTGAGGACTACGTGTAACCCTTCCAATCCAGGACGGCCACAGGCGGATACTCCTGTGGGCAGGACGGTGGTAACATGCGCTGCTATGAAGGTAAGTCGCTATCTCGCTTTCGGCTGCTTTGTTCTTCCGTTCTTCGTCCCGCGCTCTGCCGCGGCCCAATCACCAGTCGGCGAGACCCATAGCTATGTGCTTCACGCCGCTCGCCTGATAGAGATCGAGTCGGGTCGGGTGCTTACACCCGGAGAATTGCTGGTCAAAGGTGATCGGATTGCGGAAGTGGGCTCGTCCGTCAATCATCCGGCAGACGCAGAAACCATTCAGCTCGGCGATCGCACCTTGCTCCCGGGGTTGATCGACGCCCATGTTCATCTCTTTCTTCATCCGGGTGCGGAAGACCTGCAAACCGTCGAAGAGTCCGTTCCAGAACGAACAATCGTGGCCGTCTTAGCCGCCAAAGACGACCTCATGGCCGGCTTTACGGCCGAGCGCGACATGGGGACCGAAGGTGCCGGTTCCGCCGATACCGCCGTCCGCAACGCCATCGATGACGGGCGTATCCCCGGGCCCAGGCTGCGAGTCAGCGGCAACGCCATCGACATCCTCGGCGGACACGAGGACGCCCTTCACTACAACCCGGCCCAACATGTGCTCTCCAACGCCACTTACGCGAACAACGCTGCGGAAATCGTCGAAGCCATTCGCGAGCAGTTCAAGGAAGGCTCCGATTTCGTCAAGATGTACGAGACCGGGCCCGATCGCTTCCGAGCAGGCAGATTCTGGACGCCTTACCAATACACGGAAGCGCAGCTCTCAGCCGCGGTCGAAGAAGCCGCCCGCGTTGGCAAACGCGTCGCCGTACATGCTACCGGTGAACCAGGCACGCTCTATGCCGCGCGTGCCGGTGTCGTCTCCATCGATCATGGGTATCAACTCAGCGAGGAAACCATGCGCCTGATGCGTGAGAAGCAAATCCCCGCCGTTCCCACCTTCGCCATCTCCGAATATTTCGCCGAGCACGCCGCGTCACCGGCTCAGGCCGCCCAACTCCGCGAGATGCTCGAATTTCACGCGGCGCAATTTCAAAAGCAGCTTGCCGCCCACATTCCCATGGCAGTCGGCTCCGACGTCGGTCCTTTCCCCCACGGGACGCAGGCGCGCGAATTCGTTCTTATGGTGAAGTACGGCATGACGCCGCTGGCTGTCTTGCAAGCTGACCTCTTGAACGGCGCAAAGATTCTCGGCTGGCAAAACCGAATCGGCGCCCTAAAACCCGGCTACTTAGCCGACGTTATTGCCGTTGACGGCAACCCGTTACAAGACATCACCGCCGTCCAAAGAGTCGCGTTCGTGATGAAGGGCGGCAAAGTCTACCGCCGCTAGCCCTCCCTGGCGCCATCCCGCCCGTGAGCATAAACTCATTAATAATCCTTGAGGAAGGCTCTCACGCGGTCTCCGTGTGAAACCCGCTCCTCAGCCGGACGTCGAGGAAAGAAGAAGGAGCGCGGGGTTGGCGCACCACTCTGGAAAACTGGCCGAACCCAGGCTGAACGGGAACGTCATCATCGCCGAGCTCATGCGCAATATGGAGCTCGGCCGGTTCGAGATGGCGTACACAGTCCTGTTCCCTTGCGTCTTCACCATCTACTTAAACCCTCAGGACCATGCTGTGCTCCGCGGCGTTTTCGATCTGATTGCCGAGGATGCGCGTCGGGCCCTGCGCGCCCGTGTCGCCGAGCTGAACAGCAATCCGTTGGTCTTGGGTTTGCGCCGCCGTCGGGCCAAGGCTGTTAAGGAACATAAGATCGCCTGCCGCGATTGGAGCCTCGAGTTCTTACCCGACGCCGAGGTCCCGGTCGGAGACGTCGAAATCCATTCGGAGCTCAATGAGACAGCGGAGCCCGGTTTCCGTGGCACCAAGACGACGCTCATGGAACGCGAGCCTTCCGTCTCTCCGCACCGCACCACCGGCCACCGCCAGGAAGTACGGCGTGCGGCCGACCCTGTCTACGCCGAAATCCGCTATGAAGACGATTCCGGTCCACAACTCTTTCTGATCACGCAAAACCAGGTGCGCATTGGCCGCGGCGGCGACAGTCAGCCGATGGATTTAGCTCTCTACACCAATGACGAAGTCTCCCGCGAGCACCTCATGATCCGGCGCGATCCGGCGACGGGTGCGTTTTTCGTCGTCGACGTCAGCACCAACGGCACCTGGCTAGATGGCAAGAGGTTGCGGAAAACTGTGGAAGAACTTCTTCCCGGCCGCGCGGAAATCGGCCTGGCCGAAGTTTTGACGCTAGCCTTTGAAGTCCGGACATAAGGACGCTCTCGAATGACATTTCTCTACAGCTCGCATCTTCTCCAGTGGGCTCTCATCGTCTTCGTTGTGGCCCTGGTACTGGCGAACTGGCGGGGGCACAAGCGGCCATGAAAACCGCGGCGGCCCTGCGTGCGGCAGTTGCTACGGATCCGGGACTCGCGCGAGCGGTCAACGAGGATCGCGTATGGGCCGACGACGCGCGTGGCGTCTTCCTGGTCGTCGATGGTCTCGGCGGCCACGCGGCCGGTGAAACAGCAGCCGAAACGGCGCTCCGCGTCATTGCGGATCGCATGACTTCGCTCGACCACTATACCGATGCCGAAACCGAAATCCGCCGCGCCATCGCCGATGCCAATAACCGCATCTACGAGCTCGCCCAGGAAAACGAAAATTGCCGAGGCATGGCGTGTGTCCTCACGCTAGCCGTCGCCGATGAGGAGCGAGTCACCATCGGCCATGTCGGCGACTCCCGTCTTTATCTGGCGTGGAACGGAAACCTGCGAAAAATCACCTGTGACCATTCGCCCGTCGGTGAGCAGGAGGATCAAGGCGAGCTCACCGAGACGGAGGCCATGCGCCATCCGCGTCGCAATGAAGTATTTCGCGATGTAGGTTCCCAGCCGCACTCGCCCGGCGATCCGCAATTCATCGAAATCAAGAACGTCCTGTTCCGGCCCGATGCCGCCCTTCTGCTGTGCAGCGACGGCTTGAGCGATGTACTCACCTCCGCTCAGATCGCCGCCATCGTCGCTGAGTACCAGGGCCATCCGGAAACCACGGCCCGGCAGCTTGTCGACGCCGCGAATCTGGCCGGAGGCAAAGACAACATCAGCGTCGTCTTTGCCGCCGGACCCGAGTTCCTCGGCACTGAATCGAACGCCCTGCTCGATCCCAGGCCCCGGCACGCCATCACGCGCATGCGCACCGTGCCCAGCCGCTGGCGGCGCGCGCTCCGCGACATTCTCTGGCTGGTCATCGGAGTCATTCTCGGTGTCGTGCTCTGCCTGGCTCTTGAGATCGCTATACCAAAATTATTGCGATAAGCCTCTCATGCTGCGTGCTCAGAATTTCGGCAAATATCAAATCATCCATAAGCTGAGCCGCAGCATGACCGACGTGTATCTGGCCTGCGATACGGAGCTGAATCGCCGGGTTGCCTTGAAGCTGATCGAGCAATCCCGCGACGATTACACACAGCTCGTCATAGATGCCGAAAAACGCGGAGCGGCGTTGCAGACGCAACTGCACCAGTTAGACCCTCGCATCCTGCAGATCTATGAATACGGCGAGCAGAATGGCTGCTTCTTCATTGCTATGGAGTTCTGCGAAGGTAAAACGCTGGCGCAGATCCTGCAAACCGAGCGTAGGCTTGAATCCCGGCGCGCCGCGCGCTACACCGCGGAAATCTGCAGTCAGCTCAAGACGCTCCACTCTTTTGTTTCCGGCGTCAACGGTCGAGGAACCGCGGTCGTACACGGTGATGTCAAACCATCGAACATCCAAATCGGCTCGAATGATCCAGCGGCCGCTGGTTCTCACTCCCCCAACGCTCAGCCTGCGCTGCGTTTGCTCGATTTCGGAATCGCGAAGGTGATCAGCTCGACGCGCAACCTCACGCATCACAATCTCGGGAGCCCCAGCTATTGCTCGCCCGAGCGGATCAGCAAATCGCAAGTCGATCAGCATTCCGATCTCTGGGCCGTCGGCGTCACTCTCTATGAAATGTTGGCGGGCGCACCGCCCTACCAGGCGCAAAACACTCGCAAGCTGGAGAACCTCATTCAATCGCGTCGACCTCCGCGCGCTCTCCCGCCGGACTGCCCCGCTCCGCTGAAGGCCGTCGTCGCCAAGGCGCTTGCCGGAAACATCGAGCGCCGCTACCAGTCCGCCGAGGCGTTCGCCGGCGATCTCGACGCCTTTCTCGAAGGCCGCCGCACAGTGGCGGAACGCGAACGCAAATCGTCTTGGTACGCCAACGCAACCATCGAAAAAAATCCGACCGCCCCCGAGCCGTCTCCGAATACAAACCGCAGCCACCCTGCTGGAGCCAAACTTGCGCGCCGTTCTCTCAGATCCTGGACGGACTTCACGAATCTGGTCGCGCTCTTGGCCGGAATTCTCGTCGGCCTCCTGATCTTTATACCGGTCGCCTCCTACTACCGCTACTCATCCGCCGCGGCGAAGCTGAGCGCTCCCAAGGATTACGCGCATCAGAGTCCGCAAACGTTGGCTTCCGACTGGAGCTCTTATCAGAACCTCAAGAACAGCACCCGTTTCATGGGGCGCTGGTCGCCCGCCGAATCTCTCGACATCGCCATGCGGGACCATCTCATCGCCGCGGCCGACGATATCCTCGACAGCTTCCGCCACTCCACCGATCAGCAGCTCGCGCACTTCGATTGGGCTAAAGCCAGCCTGTGCCTCAAGCATGCACTCGAAATCGATCCAGCCAATACGAAAGCCAAAGGCGAACTGGCGCTCTCGACGGGCTATCTCGACTTGCTTCACAATCCGCCGAACGCAGCCGACGCTCTGTACAGCTTCGAGCAAGCCGAGTGGTATCTGCCACGTTCGCCCGATCCTCATCTCGGACTCGCGCGCGTCTTTGTGTATCAGCTTCACAACATCGGCCGCACCCTCGCTGAATTTCATCAATCCGAACAATTGGGCTACAAACTCGGTCCTCGGGAATTTGAGCAGCAGGCGGATGGATATCTGTTTCGTGCCGAGTCGGAACTTGCTCATGCGAAGCGCACGCCTGCCAGTGCCAAGCCGGTCCGCACCAAGTGGCTGCAGCTCGCTCGCGACGACATGGATCGCGCCCGCAGCCTCTATGAGCCCATCGCCGGCTTCTCGAATGTAAGTACAGATCTCGAACAGCTTCATCGGGATGGTGAGGAGCAGGGCAAACTGCAGATGGAAAATGTCCATCTGATTACTGCGCGGCCTCGAAACACGAGACGCTACCCGGGTGCGCGGCGATGGCGATAACCAAGTCTTGGGACAGCAGCGTCGCCCTTAAGCTCGAGCTCACCGACAAACCCAAGCTCGTCGAACGCCGCCGCGAGGTTTTCTGGCTCGCCGGTGCATCCTTCGTGATCGCCTGTGGCTTGGTCTTCGTGCTCTTCGCCAAAACACAGGATTTCGCCGAGATCCAAGGCCGTCTGGATCATGCCGAGTTGCTCAACCTCAACGACGTGAGCGGACCGCAGCAACTCCTCCCTGCGCTTCAGATCTATTCACCAGAGGAACGGGAAGCCGTTGCGGAGCGTATCTGGACTTATCTTGAACGTCGCCCATCAGTACCGAACGTCGGAGCACTCGCTCGTCTGCACCTCCCGCTCACGAAGTTAAAGCCGCTGCTGGTCGTCCGTACACCGCGCGAATTCCTCCACACCTATGCGCTCTGGGCCTTGCTCTACCTGTCGGCGTTCTGGCTAGTCCATTTCACGTGGCGTTGGCGTCGCTTCCGCGGTGATCCGGCCATCTTGCCCACGCTGCATGTGCTGACCGGTATCGGTCTCATCCTCATGGTCAGCCTGCGCGATCCCTTGCGCGATACTCTCGAGTTCAAGAAATTCGCCTGGGGCGTTCTGCTGGGCTGCACGATCCTGCTGCTTCCTCTTCTTCGTCCATTTCAGTACCGCAATTTCGCCCGCTTCATCTACACACCTCTGTTTATCGCCTTCGCCTTGTTCCTCGCTCTCTTGAAATTCGGCTCCGGCCCTACCGGCAGCGACGCCAAAGTCAACCTCGGACCATTCCAGCCGGTCGAGATCATTAAAATCTTCATCGTCTTTTTTCTCGCGGGCTACTTCGCTCATAAATGGGAGCACCTCCGCGATCTCCGGCAAAAGAACTTCGTCCCGCGCTGGTTGCGCTGGCTCGAATTGCCCCGCGCGAGTCATGCTCTTCCGGTCATGTGCGGCGTCGCCTGCGCGCTCGCGCTCTTTTTCCTGCTGAAGGACATGGGGCCTGCGCTGGTCATCGGTTTTCTCTTTCTGACCATGTTTGCAGTCGCACGCGGTCGCGCCGGTCTTGCCCTCCTCGGTGTCGCATTGCTGGTCTCCGGAGTGATCATTGGCTACCACCTCGGAACGCCGCATACCGCAGTCGAGCGCGTCTCCATGTGGCTCTCGCCTTGGGATAACGATGTTCGCGGTGGCGACCAGTTGGCACATTCGCTTTGGGCTTTCGCCACGGGAGGCCCTTGGGGCTCCGGTCCAGGACTCGGCGATCCCAGCGTCATTCCCGCCGGCCACACCGATCTGGTGCTCCCCTCCATCGCTGAAGAATGGGGATTGCCGGGCGTCCTCTCCGTCTTCCTGCTGTTCGGATTACTCGTACACCGCGCTTTTCGCATCGCACTCCGCGCTCCCGACGAATACGCCATGTTTCTCGGCATCGGACTCGGCACTCTCATCGCCCTTGAAATGCTGCTCATCTCGGGCGGAGCGCTCGGTGCCATCCCGCTCTCCGGAGTCGTCTCACCCTTCCTGAGTTCCGGAAACACGGCCATGCTCGCCAATTTCCTGATCTTCGCCGTGCTGCTGTCGATCTCGAATCAAACCGTACGATCGGAGGGCAAGCTGCCCGAACCCTCCGAAGAAATCTATGCGTGGTTCCGCATCCCAGCGTCGGCTGCCGCCGTCGTGCTCGGCGCATGTGCCCTCGCGCTCATCGGGCGCGCTGTGTACCTTCAGGGCTTCCAGGATCGGGAACTGATGGTCCGCAATGCCCTGGTATTCACGCATGACGGCGTCAAACGCCCGCAACGCAATCCCCGCCTCAACTTGCTGGCTGCCGGCGTCCCGCGCGGCAATATCTACGATCGCAATGGAGTCCTGCTGGCCACCAGCAACTGGGCCGATCTTGAAAAATATCGCACCGAGTACGACCGCCTCGGCATCGCCCTCGATCAAGCCTGCTCCCGCATGGACAACCGGCACTATCCGTTCGGGCCCGTAACACTGCATCTGATTGGCGATCTGCGCACCGGCGAAAAATTCCATGCCACGAACGCCTCGTTGATCGAGCACGATTCGAATGTGCGCCTGCAAGGTTATGCCGACTACAACGAGCTCGCACCCATCGTCCGATACCGCCATCAGCGCGGGAATCCGCTTCTGCAGGCGCTTCTCAACCGCGACCGCGACGTTCATTCCACTATCGATATCCGCTTGCAGCTCAAAGCCGCCGAGATTCTCAAAGATCGCCTGCAGCCAACCAATAAGAAAGGAGCGTTGGTCGTCATGAATCCGGAGACCGGAGACATCTTGGCGCTGGTCAGTTGGCCCGAGCCGCAGGCGTTAGGGACGGCAACACCGGACGAACTACTCGATCGCGCGCGCTATGGCGAGTATCCACCCGGTTCTACGTTCAAGCTCGTCACCGCCATGGCGGCCCTCCGCCTCAATCCCAAAGCCACGAACCAGACCTATACCTGCCGCCGCCTCGGAGACGGCCGCGTCGGCACCATCATTCCCGGCTGGCGCAGGCCCATTCGTGACGACATCGGCGATCATGCACACGGCACCCTCAACATGGCCGGCGCCATCGCTGTTTCCTGCAATGCCTATTTCGCGCAACTCGGCGTGTACAACGTCGGCGCTCAGGCGCTCCGCGATACCGCGGCTGCGCTGGGCATACCTGCCGGAAATCTTCAGGACATCAAGAAGATGATGCCGTTCGCCTCCTATGGACAAGGTCCCGTGCTCACCACGCCTTTCAAGATGGCGCGCATCTCAGCCACCATCGCCGCCCACGGTTTCATGCCCCAAGGTCGCTGGGTGTTCGACCCCAACAACTCGCGAAGTGCCGCGCCCCTGCCTATTCTTGCGACGGATTCCGCCGATTTCTTATCCAACGCGATGCGCTCTGTCGTCACCAGCGGGACCGCCCGCGCTGCCATGGCCGGTATTGGCGTCGCCGTCGCTGGAAAAACCGGAACAGCCCAACTCGATGAAGGCGACCCGCATTCCTGGTTCGCTGGTTTTGCACCTTATGATGCGCCTCCTGACCACCGCATCGCGTTCGCCGTGGTGGTAGAGCACGGCGGCTACGGCGCGAAAATCGCCGCTCCCATCGCACGCGAGCTGGTCGAAGCCGCTCGGCAACTCGGCATTATCATGGGTACGGCACCCGACAAGAAGTAACTATGGCCATCTCGACGGTGATCGAAAAACTCGGCAAAGCGATTTTCGAGAGTCCCTTCGGAGCAAACCGGCTCTCCAAAGACGCCCCCGAGCTGGCCGAAATCCGCTTGCTTGTACTTGAAGTCATCAAATCGAAAAGCCATCGGTCCAGCGGAAAACATGTCTTCCCCTATAACGTCGTACGCATCCAGCTTCGCGGTATCCCGGAAGATCAGTCGAACATCTTTCGCGGCGAATTTCTATCCAACTATTTCGCGCAAGAACTAAAAGCCGGCCTCCGGCGCTCTGGGTATCGCTTTCCGGACGATCTGCACGTCCAGCTCGACACCACAGCCGCTCTACCCGCCGAAGGTCAGCAATGGCTCTCGGTCGACACAGAATTACAGCTCGCCAAGCCGGTCGAAGCTTCTCCGCCGGCGCGCCGCCCGGCGAAGTTGATCGTGATGAACGGAACGGCGAATCAGCGCGAAATCTCGCTCGAAAAAGTGCGCACGAATATCGGCCGGACCGCCGAAGTGTATCGCGGCTCCGGGCCTTCGCGCCGCAACGATCTCGCGTTCACGGAAGATAACGACACGAACCGCACCGTCTCCCGGGAACACGCCCATATTCTCTACTCCAACAAAACCGGCGAGTATCGCCTGCTCAATGATCGTTCCTATAAAGGTGACGCAAATTGCGCGTTGTGGATCGTTCGCGATGGCTTAAGCCAACCCGTCCATCGCGGCACTCGCGGTACGCTGCTCAAACCCGGCGATGAAATCCACCTCGGCAACGCCGTCCTGAAGTTCCAAGCGCGAACAGAACCGCGCGCGTAGCAAGCGGCTTAATGCCCGTCGGCCGTCGCCGCTGCCCCGCCCCCACTCGTCGAGTTGATGAAGTTATCAACGTCCTTATGCAGCTTGTCGTCGGACTTTTGATCGATGTACACCATGTGCCCGGATTCGTAGTAGGCGAAGCTGATGTTCTTTCGAACCGGCGGTTCCAGTCCCATATGATTCACCGTGTGCTCGATCCCGTTGAACGGCGTCGCCAGATCGTAGTACCCGCATAGCACCAGCACTTTTAGATAGCTTTGCTGTGTCATAGCCGCTCGCAACACTTCCGCAACTTGCGTGTTGCCCGTTTGGTCCCAGGGACGAACCCGCGCTGTGACCGTGTAATACATGTCGCTGTCCCACTTCAGCTCACGGTGTACATAGTCCTGAAACGTCGCCACAAAAGCCCCTTCATAAGAAGCTTCGCTCGCGTCGTATTCCGGCCGCTCCCCTGCCGCATCTACTTCCATTCCTTCAAAACGCGAATCCAACCGACCCACCGTCCGCCGCTTATCGCGCTCCAGTTCTTTGAACCAGCGAAACGGGGCGATACGCAGGTTGGTTTCCTCGATGTATTTGGGCGTCAGGCCTGTGAAGCGCGCAGTATCTTGAACCACCTTCTGGTATTCGGCCGGGGACAGGCCGTCGCCTTTGTCCAGCGCTTCGGCATATTCTCCGTGAGCGAATTCGCGCGCCTTTTGCGCCACCTCCTCCACGCTCAGGCCTTGCAGATCCGCGGGCAGCAGGTGATGGTACCACGCGGATGTGACGTATGTCGGCAGAAAGAAAATGGATCGATCGTCGCCTCCGAAATTCGAAAAAGCCACCGACGATAGCAGCACGATTCCGTTCAGATACATTTGATGGCGGTTCTGCAGAACGCCCGAGAGTTCGGCCGAGCGCGTAGTGCCGTAGCTTTCGCCAATCAGATACTTTGGCGATGCCCAGCGTTGATTGCGCGTCACGTATTCGTAAATGAAATCGGCAAACCAGTTGGCGTCCTCGATCACCCCGTGAAATTGCGTCGGATTTTCCCCTGGCGCCGGGCGGCTGTATCCGGTCGAAATTGCGTCGACAAACACCATGTCCGTCGAATCCAGGAACGAGTCGCGGTTATCTTCTATTCGATAAGGCGCCGGCATTCCGTGTCCATCCGGCTGCAGAACCACTCGCCTCGGCCCCAGGCCCATGTGCGTAAACAGAGAAGCCGAACCGGGACCGCCGTTGTACACGATCGAAAGCGGACGCCTGCTCGCATCCGGCACGTTGTCCATCGTGTACGCAACGAAGAAAAACGTGGCTTTGGGCGTGCCGTCATCCGCTTTGATAACGTAATCGGCTGCAGTCGCGGTGTACGCAATTTCCTGCCCGCCAATACGGGCGCGGTGATGCGTAACCGAGCTCTTCTCCTCCGGCGGCTTGGTATTACACTC
>JAVKSW010000033.1:0-12365 GCA_039583505.1 Bryobacteraceae bacterium
GAAACGTCGTCTCATCGCCGGAACAAATAAGGGACGACACTCCTGCCGAACCCATAGTTCCGCCCACCTCGGGCCGGCGCAGAGTCTTGTCCAGTGCTCGCAGCATTCTCAAGAAGTAACACGCGCGGAAAAAATAGACCGCGGCCGACTCCCTACGCCGCGGCCAAACCCCCAACAGAAACTGATCTACTGAAATCGCAGCGCCACTTCGGAGCCGTAGCGGCGATAGTTGGAAAAGCTCATCTCGTTCCATTCGCGCCGCCGCGACGCTTCATACATCACCATGTAATCGCCAGTATTCGGCAGCAGCCACGTCTTCCCATTCATCTCAACCGGCCGTAGCGTTACACCCCAGCGAACCTCGGAAATGCCCATCCTTGGCGGCGTGCCCGTGGAAACTCGCTCAATCTTTACAATCTCCCCCGACGCTCGCGACACCCACACGTCGGTCCGAAAAGGAATGTGAAAGTGCACCGAACGTATCTCTAAGTCCCACGGACTATCTTGCTCGGAGATGTCCACGCTATACACCGCAGCCGGTGTTCCATCCACCTCCGCGTAGCTGCGGAACAGCACTGGCTGGGTCTTCAGCAAATCCTGTGTCTGGCGCAACAACGTCCCAAACTCACCCGTCGACCACGCGCCCCCAAGGTCCGATATCGCCGGGCGTGGAACATCCTTCTGCCGGATGTCCGTGTAATGCTCCACTCCGTTCTCGAACGATACCTTCGCCGTTACAGTATCGATCGCACGGCCGCTCTCCCGGCTGATTCGACCTTGGAAGCGCCGCATCTCTTCGTTGCACACGAACGATTGCAGGTCCGAGTACACCACCTCGTTCACCTGCCGAACCAAGACCAGCAACTCCGTATCCTTCTCGGGAGAAGTTACGGGAATAGCGCTCGGCTCTGGCTCCGGTATGCTTGCCGGTGTTGCGGTCCGAACACTGTTCGATGGTTCATTGTCGCTCGCTGCAAAGCACTCTGCTACGCAAAGAAATCCGCAAAAGACACAAATAGCGTATGTATGAAGAAGCTTCATTTTCCCCTTGGCTGACGGGCCGCGTCCGCGGCCCGCCCGCAGTTCTCCCCGGCCGCTCCGAGTCCAGGAGGCCGCCCACACAGCCCCCACCCAACCGCCTAGGAAAAGTCTGATCTATCGCTTGATGCTTCCTCATCGAGCATTTTTGCCCAACTGTAGAGGAAGTTTTACACTGTATTTCGAGCGTATTGCGGAGTAATTACCGTATTAAGCCCTTTGACAACTCGATGCCCGCAGAACAGCAGTTCTATGGCGGAGCATGTCTAAGATCTTTCGAGCTGCGTCTGCCCTCCCACACTGGAGCCCAGACCCGGTGGATTATTGATTGGAGACAGCGGATTTAGGACCGCAGAACGAAGCCGTGCAGGCGGATCTCTCGGAGCAGATCGGCAACAATTGGATTGATAACATCATGATGAAAACTCTTGCGATCGCATTTTTTCTTCTTTGCCCTGCCGCTTTCGGTCAAATGCTTTCGTACGGCGTTCGGGGCGGCGCTCCCCTTACCGGCGCCTATTCCAGTGGCAACTCTGTCCAAGTCATATCGGGTTCTAAGGGGTACTTGGTCGGACCTATGCTTGAGTTGCACCTGCCGTTCGGTCTCGGTCTCGAAGCAGACGCTTTGTATCGCCCCCTCCCGGATTTAGTGCAGGTCAACCAGAATACCGTCGAGTCCCTCTCCTCAAACTCCGGCTCCTGGGAATTTCCGATTCTCGCGAAGTACCATTTTTTGCCGCTTCCGATTGTAAAGCCGTACATAGACGCAGGCCCGAGTTTCCGGACCGTCAGCGGGAACGAGGGGAATTTTTCGACCGCCGGTTTCACCTTGGGTGCCGGCGTCGAAGTAAAACTGCTGAGGCTGCGCGTTGAGCCCGAGTTCCGCTACATTCGTTGGGGCGCGGATAAGACCCCCGGTTACGGGCAATCGATCCCCGCAGGGCCATCGGCCGCTCCCGTGCCCTCGAACCAGAACCAGGTCGAGTTCCTCGTTGGCCTCGCCTTCTGAAGAATGCCTGTCCCTGACCGGTGTTCCTGAAAGCCTAATTACTGGTTAGGAGGAGGATTCGTTTTATTGCCGGGGCTAGTGGTGCTCTTCGTGGAGGGAGCCGTACTTGTCTCACCAGCGGGCGCGTGGGCACTTGACCGGGGCGCCGCCGCTGCCGGAGCGCCTTTCGCGTTCCAGTCGTCTTCCGTAGCAGCGTTGCCCACCACCGCCTTCTGCACGTCCTTAGTCACGTCCTGCTTCACTACCTGGTCAGCCTGCTTGGCCGCCGCCCGCGTGCCGTTGCCCAGTTCAAGCACTCTCACCCTCACGCGCTTCACCCCGAACCTCTTGCACGCAACCGCGCTCGGCATGTAGATGTCGAGCCTTCGGCCCTCGATCTTATCGCCCGTGTCCATCACCACGTATTCGCCGGAATACCGGCCCGCGCGCCTGATCTTGATTCGCGACCCAATCGGTAAAATCGACGGATCCGCCGCAACCACATGCCGGTGCACGTAGGCTCCGGAAGCGGTGATCCCGTGCTGCGCATACGCCGTCGCAACGTATGTTCCGTTGAGCTGCGGTGGCGGTGATGTACCCAGCAACGGCGCTGCGGCAAGTACAAGCGAGGCTGTGCCCAGCCACTTGGCTTCCACGTGTAGTTAGGCGCTGTTCCGTCCGTAATTGCATCAACGGCGTAACCGACCCGGAAGTACTGGCAGTTTGCCCAGTTACGGGCGAACGCCCTCGGTCTTCATCTGCACCCGGTACACGCTCGTGCTCGCTGTGATGTACAGCGCCTTTCCATCCGCATCGCCCCACGTCAGGTTCCCAACTCTCTCGGGCATCCGAATCGTTCCCAGGTGCTTGCCCTCGGGTGAAAAGATCCACACGCCGCCCGGACCTGCACTGTACACGTTTCCCTTCTGATCCACCTTCATTCCGTCCGGCGCCCCGACCCGTGTATCGGAGGTCGCATCGTAGAAGACCCTCCCCGCATCCAACGACCCATCGGCCTCGACGCCATAGCGCATCCACAATTTCTTCGGCTCGGTATTGTTGACGTACAGATATTTCCCGTCCGGCGAGAAGGCAATTCCATTCGGCCTCGGCAGATCTTTGATGAGCAACTGCAGTTCGTCGCGCTTCGGTTCTGAACCGGCCTTCTGTGCCTGTGCTTGCGGAACCCGATATACGCCGTTGAACGCCAGTTCTTTCGCCGGGTCGTTATCCCCCTGCGTCGGCAATCCGTAAGGCGGATCGGTGAAATACAGATCGCCGTTCCGGCTGTACACCAGATCGTTGGGACTGTTCAGTCGCTTGCCTTGATACCTATCGGCGAGCACCGTGATCTGCCCGTGCGGATTCATCGTCTCCAGCCGCCAGACATTGCGCCGCGCATGTCCTGCTACGGTCAGCCGCCCATCCTGGTCGAGCGTCATGCCATTCGAGCCGGGCTCCGGCCCGCCATAGGGCGCGGATCCCTTGTATCCGCTCGGCTGGATGAAAATGCTGACCGATTGGCCCGGGGTCCATTTTCGAATGCTGTTGCTCGGAATCTCTGCGAACAGCAAATAGCCCGTATGGATCCAGACCGGCCCTTCGGTCCACTTGAAACCCGGCGCAGTCGCGACCCGCTCGATGCTCGCATCCGCCGCGACCAGTTGGTCAAGCTCCGACGCCACCCTTTCAATCGATCCGCTCTGTTGCGAAACTGCCCATCGAGCCGCCATGCCCGTAAGCAATAAAAGAAGAGAAACTCGTGCCGTCTTCATCGGCGCGATTGTATCGCGTTGGACGCGAGTACGCGTGGAGCCACATCAATGCTTGCCTTTGGCTCGATCCTCGCGTTCCGATTCTTCCCAACCCTCACGCGCCTGGTGGGCCGCCTTGTCGAGTTTCTGCCCCGCAAATGTGGCAGCCTTACCCGCCTCTCGCGCTACCTCATGCGCCGCCTTCCCCACCTTGCCCGCGGGCGTGTTTGCTTCCTCCTGGCGCTGTCGGGCCGATTCGCTCGACCCGCACCCACCCAGAATCAGCGTCGCGGCCGCCAGCACGCAGGCACTCACACGCCCAAAGGTCATCATCTGACAAGTTAGACGACCATCCGTACCGAAACTATTCGCCTCGCGATGCTGTTACTGAGCCGCGACCGGCCAGGGAGCGGTTGCCCAGAGCACCCTATGTTGCTTGAAGTCCAGATCGACAACCAGGTGATCTCGGTGGCTTTAATTTCGAATCTGCCTCGTTATAGGACTGAATGCCCCGGGCTGAGCGGTGAGAATGACCGAGGATGAAAGTTATACTCGGCTTTTAGAACGTGCGCACCCCATAACACTTGGTCGCGAAAAGCGATGACGCTATCGCCGATCCTTATCATCGCTGAACGGAAGTTTCTCTTGACGGATCACACGACCTGAACGTGCCGACTCAACAGATGTAAGCATGCTCGCCCCTGTTCAGTTCGGCGACATACTCGTAAATCGCGCGACTCTAAAATACGAGATCTTTGGAACCGGAGTCCCTGTGATTGTTTTACACGGAGGTCCCGGAATTGGTTACCGTTACCTTTTGCCTGAGCTTAGCGATTCCCTTTCTGTTTCCACGAAATTGATTCTCTACGATCAGCGCGCAAGTGGACAATCAACTGGGTCGCGCACGCCTGAACTGCTGACCATCTCCAGTTTCGTCGATGATCTAAGGCAACTCTACGCGGCACTGCGGATCTCGCGCGCGATTCTATTAGGCCACTCTTTTGGGGGCTTGCTGGCGATGAAATTCGGCATCCAAAATCCCGATCTTGTGACCGGACTGATTCTGGTCGATACAGATCCACCGAGTAAGTCCTTGTGGAGTCGCTACCCAGAACGTCTTCGGCCGCAAAGCCGGCAGGAGATAGCCGAGCTCACACAGATCCGCAGCACCGAAGAATGGCAAAGCGACGTATCGCGTGTTTCTCGCTACTTCGAATTAGCCTTGAAACCATTCTTCGCCGTCGGAAGCAGAATGCCCAAAGATTTCGGGCAGAGGTTTGCCCTGATGGCCCCAGAGAACCTCTTTGGGAGGGGCTCTATAGTTCGGGCCAGCCTAGGTGATTGGGATCTGTGTTCAGAACTGGAGCACCTGGATACTCCGGCGCTCATTGTTACCGGTGATGAAAGCATTTTCCCGGAGGAAGCCGTGACAAAACTTCGCAAGAGCTTGCGCAACTCGACGGTTACTACATTACACGGAGTCTCTCATTTTCCTCCGATCGAGTCGCGTGAAGCCTTTCATCAGTCAGTTGCTGGCTTCATCCGTCGATTGAAGGGATGAAACGCGCTGCTCTCGAGGCGTCGGCTGTACGGAAAATCGGCTACCAGCTCCGAACCTCTCTACGGATTCGAAGAACCTGTGTTGATCGGAAGCGGATGATCGGGCAGCTTGGAATCGGGGAAGCCGCGGATGGGCAGGAACGTGCGATCCCACCGGGTTCGTGTGAAAAAATGCTCCCCGACATCTACGAAGTGAGCCAGCATCGATCCGGGTGAAGAAGCCAGCAGATCCTCTGTCGATGCCCGGTACGACCAGTAGACCAGGATCGGCTTCCCCACAATGTAGTCTCGCGGGACGAAGCCCCAGTACCGGCTGTCGAGCGAAACATCCCGGTTATCACCCATCGCAAAGTAGCTATTGGGCGGGACCACGACTTCGCCATTCACCACGTGATGTGCCAGCATGTCTTCCTGAAGCACCGCCTGGAGCGGATGCTGTGGATCTACCCACGGCGTTAGCCCGCCGGGAAAATTGTCGCGCACCGCATCATAGGGAAGTTTGTGGTAGACGTATGGCTCGTTCAGCCTGATGCCGTTGCGGTACACGACGCGGTTGACCATTTTTATGCGATCCCCTGGCATGCCGATCAGACGTTTGATCAGCGTCTCAGACCGGTCCGTCAGGGAAGGGAACACAATGATGTCACCGTGCTTGGGTTCCTCGTAGGGCAGCAGATACCTGCTGATCGCGCCTGCTGGCGCATAAGCCAGTCTGTCCACCAGCAAGTGATCGCCCACAAGCACGCTATCTTCCATCGAGCTCGTCGGAATAACAAAAGCCTCCACCAGTGTCGTCGATCCGAATAGCAGGATCAGCAGGGTCACCGCCCATTCGGCAACAGTCTTGCGCGACTGCGGCTTATTCACAACCGGTTTCGTTTTTGTCCTTTTGCTCATCCGATTTGAATTTAAGGGTTCGGTGACCCTGGATTCAGCGGAATGGAATGATCCGGAAGCTTGGAATCCGGAAAGCCGCGGATAATGCGGAACGTACGATCCCAGCGCGTCCGCGTGAAAAAATGCTCGCCTAAATCGACCATGTGAGTCATCAGCGATCCTACCGAGGTCCCGGAAAGATCTTCCGTCGACGCTCGGTAAGACCAGTAAATCACCAGCGGCTTTCCAATAATGTAGTCTCGTGGAACGAAGCCCCAGTACCGGCTGTCGAGCGAATTGTCGCGGTTGTCGCCCATCGCGAAATACGTATGCGGCGGTACCACTATTTCGCCATTCACCACGTGATTGTCCAGCATGTCGCGTTGCAGTTGCGCCTGCAGGCCCTCCGCGAACGGCGACGACTCGCCCGGCATGTTGTCTCGGCTCGGATCGTACGGCAGCTTGTGATAAACATACGGCTCGTTCAATTGCACGCCATTGCGATACACCACTCGATTGATCATCTTCAAATGATCGCCGCCTACGCCGATGACCCGCTTCACGAACGTCTGCGATATGTCCGCCGGATAGCGGAACACGATGATATCGCCGTGCTTGGGTTCTTCGTAAGGCAGCAAGTGCTTGCTCACTGGACCCGGTGGTGCATACGCCAGTTTGTCCACCAGCAGGTGATCGCCGATCAGCAGAGTGTCTTCCATCGATCCGGTGGGAATCACGAAGGCCTGCACCAGCGTGGTCGTTCCGAATAGCAGCAGCAGCAGGGTGACCCCCCATTCGGCAATGCTGTTGCGTACCGGCTCCCGTTTCGCCGTGGCGCTCTGGTCCGTTTTTGCTTTCTTGACTGTTGCTGCTTCTGCCATGCTGTTCGACCTTAATTGTAGCTTTCGCCGCCGCACCAGGCGCAGACTGGACGTAAGACAGGGCTAAACCGCAAAATAGAGGTGTTGTACCGGCTGAGCTTGGGCGAATAGAACAGAGAGGGTCAGGAACAGGGAAAAAACATGGATCGTATTCAATTATCACTGCTTACGGCTGTACTGCTCGGGTGCCTAGGCGTGAGCTGCGCAAAGAAATCGGCTAACGACCAAACGCTTACCACCGGGATCGAAGCCAAGCTTTACTCCGATGCGCTCACAAAACCGGCCAACGTAAAGGTTCAGGCCGCAAACGGGGTCGTCACTCTCAGCGGCGATGTCCCCAACTCCGATGTCGAACTGGAAGCAATGAAGATCGCCAACGGCACTTCAGGTGTGAGCCGCGTAAACGATCGGATGAAAGTGAATCCTTCGATGGCGTTCAACCAGCTTCCGAACGCGGGGCCGGATGCGCCGCCGCTCTCCGCACAGCCCGCTGACGCTCCCCCGCTCTCCGCACAGCCGGCTGGCGCTCCCCCGCTTTATCCCGAGCCTGCACCGTCGGGTGCTCCCGGTGCAGCCCCTCCGGACAATGGGCCGCCCCCGGAGCCGGCCGCGATCACGGTTCCCGCCGGCGAGCATGTGTCCGTTCGCACCATTGATTCCATCAACTCCGCGCATAACGTCGCTGGACAAGTATTCAGAGCCACCCTCTACGCGCCCATGGTCTTGCGCCGGCGAGTCGTTGTCCCCGCTGGGGCGCCCGCTTCCGTGCTTCTCGCCGAAGCGAAAGGTGCAGGTCGAATCAAAGGCCGCAGCTATCTCGAAGTCCGTTTATCGAGGATTGAATACCGCGGGCATAGCTACCCGGTCGACAGCAGCATCTACGAAGAGCAAGGGAAAGCCAGGGGTAAGCAGACTGTAGTGCGGACCGGCATCGGTGCCGCCGCCGGTGCGCTCATCGGCGCGCTCGCAGGCGGGGGCGCGGGCGCGGCCATCGGTTCTGCCGCCGGAGGAGGCGCCGGGTTCGGGACTGCTGTGTTCACCCATGGCCAGCAGGTCGCCATCCCGTCTGAAACTGTTCTAAACTTCCGCTTGCGCGCCCCGCTGACGATCCAGGAGTAACGCCGTTTACGCCGGCTGCGGACTCTCGCCGCCGATCATGCCTGGAAGCGGATTGCTCGGGTGGGGCGCAATCACCGTCCCGCCATCGGCAGGAGGCGTCGTCTTGCCCTCCCTTGGTATCTTCGGCAGCGTCTTCCCGTTGATCAGATCCAGCACTTCCGCGCCATCCAGCACTTCGCGCTCCAGCAGCGCGTCAGCGATTCTGCCCAGCGCCTCGGAACGCTGCTCGATCACCTGCTTCGCTCTGTTGTAGCCATCCTCGACGAGCTTTCTTACCGCTTCGTCGATCTTGATCGCGGTAGCTTCGCTGTAATCGCGATGTTGGGCGATCTCGCGGCCTAAGAAGATCTGTTCGTCTTTCTTGCCGAAGCTCAAAGGCCCCAGGTCGCTCATGCCCCACTCGCAAACCATCTTGTGCGCCATTTCGGTCGCACGCTCGATATCGTTGCCTGCGCCGGTGGTCATCTGATGCAGGAAAATCTCTTCCGCGATACGCCCTGCCATCAGGATGGCAAGCCGCGTTTCCAGATAGTTCTTGTCGTGCGACAGCTTGTCGTCCAGCGGCAATTGCATGGTCAAGCCCAGCGCCATTCCGCGCGGGATGATCGTCACTTTATGGAGCGGGTCGGAGTGCTCCAGAAGCGCCGCAACCAGCGCGTGTCCCGCTTCATGGATCGCCGTCATCCGCTTCTCTTTGTCGCTGATGATCAAGCTCTTCCGCTCCACGCCCATCAGCACTTTGTCTTTCGCCAGCTCGAAATCTATCTGCGTGACGACCTTACGATTCTGCCGCGCCGCGATCAGCGCCGCCTCATTTACCAGGTTGGCTAAATCCGCGCCGGCAAACCCCGGCGTGCCGCGCGCAATCAACGACAGGTCCACGTCATCGCCCAGCGGAGTTTTCTTGGTGTGAACTTTCAGAATGTTTTCGCGTCCGCGAACGTCCGGTCGATCCACCACCACGCGGCGATCGAAACGCCCCGGCCGCAGCAGCGCGGGATCCAGAACGTCGGGCCGGTTTGTCGCCGCCACCAGGATCACGCCTTCATTGGATTCGAAACCGTCCATCTCAACCAGCAACTGATTCAGTGTTTGCTCGCGCTCGTCGTGGCCGCCGCCCAGCCCCGCGCCTCGATGGCGTCCCACCGCATCGATCTCGTCGATAAAGATGATGCACGGTGCGTTCTTTTTGCCTTGCTCGAAAAGGTCGCGAACGCGGCTCGCGCCCACGCCCACAAACATCTCGACGAAATCCGAGCCCGAAATCGAGAAGAACGGCACGTTCGCCTCGCCTGCAATGGCTCGCGCCAGCAAAGTCTTGCCCGTCCCCGGAGGCCCGATCAGCAGAACGCCTTTCGGAATGCGTCCGCCCAGTTTCTGAAACTTCTGCGGCTCGCGAAGAAATTCGATAATCTCCTGCAGTTCCTCTTTGGCTTCGTCCACGCCCGCAACGTCTTTGAATGTGACCTTCTTCTGCTGTGAAGAGTGCAGCCGCGCCCGGCTCTTCCCAAAGCTCAGCGCCTTGTTCCCCCCGCTCTGCATCTGCCGCATCATGAAAATCCACAGCCCCAGCAGAATCAGCACCGGTACGGCGTTGAAGAGGATTCCGATCCAGCCGCTTCCCGTCGAATCCTTCCAGCTATAGTTGATGCCTTTGTCTTGCATCAATTTGTAGATTTCCGGATAGTTCGGAGGAACGACAGTGTGGAACGGTTTGCCGTCGGTCAATGTGCCCTGCACATCGGTGCCGGTTATATTGGCGTCCTTGATTTTTCCATCCTGGATCTCCGTCACGAACTGCGAGACCGTCAGGTTCTGCGGCGTCGGACCCCTGCCGGTCTTCACCGCCATGTACACCAGGACAACCGCACAGATGATCACCACCCAGAAAACTGCGGTTTTTACGTTTGAACTCATGAACTCACCTTCTGCCCGCAACCCTGCTGCCGGCCCGGGTGCAAGCACCCGATATTGACCTCATATAGGAGAGACGTCTTCCTGACGCCTTTCGATTCATTCCGGGGCTGAAACTGCCCCTATTCCACTATCGGCCGGTACACCAGGCGAATTGACGCCCTATCTGCCGCCGAGACGCTAAACTTCGCCGCCGGACCGAAACGGCGCACCCAGACAATCTCGTCTCCTGCCACCACCACCGGCCAATGGCGACGTTCCCACAACAGGATCCTGTACTCCTGGAAAAGGGATTTGATCTTTTCGGCCCCCTCGCGCCCCGGCCGCTGAAGTCGATCGCCGGGTTCCCAATTGCGTACCGCCAAAGGCTCACCCGCCCTGGCTAACGCCTCTGCATCGAGGTCCGCAATGTCCCCTGAAAACTCCTGTTCTTCCTCGAAGTTAACACAGTTTCGCTCAACCGGCGTCATCCGATTTACATTGAGAAAACCGCCCCCGAAAGGCAGCTCACATTCCACTCCGTATCGAATCTCGTGATAATAGTGCCTCGGCTGCCGATTGATTTCACCCACCCGCGCCAGCAGCAGCGTGTCGAACGAGCGAAAAGCGTCCACGCCTGGAACAATGACTCGATCGTGGCCCTCCGGACTGGAGCAGATCTTGAGAATCGCCTCGACGTGCTCCATATCGATGGACCGCAGATTCCCGCGAATTTCGCCCAGGCCGCGGCGGATAACGCGTCGCCGGATCGCTATGTGGAGCGCATGCAACGAAGGCACCTGAAAAAACGAACCCAATTCAGTTCGTTTGGTAATTTCCTGGTAAATGGGTTCGATCTGTTGGGTCCAATACTCCTCCTCGTCGGCCGCCAGCTCCGCCGTTCCAGCGAGCACCCCCTCCAAATTCGAATTAAACGCCCCGGTTAAAAGCGGAATGGCTTCATTCCGTAGTCGGTTGCGGGCGAACCGTAGATCCTGGTTCGATGAATCCTCCCGCCACGCAAGGCCCTCGGCCGCCGCCCATTCGCGAACTTCTTTGCGGCTGGTCGTGAGCAGAGGGCGGATCAGCCCCTCGCCCGTCACCATCCGCATTCCCGCCAGGCCGGCCAGCCCCGAACCGCGAACCATGCGGAAGAGCACCGTCTCGGCTTGGTCGCTGCGTGTATGCCCGAGCGCCACCCTCTTCAGATTGTGCCGCTCCTTGCACCGCCCGAAGAATTCACGCCGCGCCAGTCGCGCTTCCTCTTCGAGGTTCCCTGGACGGATAGGAGCTTCTTCGATCACAACCTCCAGCCCAAGCGAACCGGCCAGCGCGCGAACAAAGCTCGCATCGCCGTCGGACTCCGATCCCCTCAGCCGATGATTCGCATGCAGCACCGTCAGCTCGATTTGGAGTTCCGTCGAAAGCCTGTGAAGGATGTGCAGCAGGGCAACCGAATCGGCGCCCCCCGACACCGCCACGCCGACCCGGTCACCCCGCGAGAGCATATTATGACGAGGGATGATTCGTCCTACTCGCGCAACTAAGTCGTCGGCCAATACCCGATTCTAAGCCGCGCCCGAGGCGCAATCGCCGGAGTGTCCGCGGGCTATTCGTCTGCCAGGAAGGCGTATTCGCCCAGAAGGTGCTCTTTGGCCGGATCTTCCTTTTTTGTGTAAATGCGGAAGAAGTACGAGCCTTTCTTTGGGTCTGTACGAGGCGCTGCAGCTTCTCTTCTCGGTGTCGGATCGCCTTGCCAGATCTGTACGCCGTAGGTGTGACCCGCCTCCTCGCCACCAGACTGCGGAGTGAAATCGAAGCGCGTTGCCAGGTGCAGGTGGCCACCCTCGACTGCTTGTGCCATGCCTGCGTTTTGCGTCCCCGTGACCTCAATGCCCCTGCTTGCTGGAGTCGGCGCCACGGAGCGCGGCAGGCACGCCAGCAGCAGCAGCGTCCCAACTAACACCCTGCCCTCGGGGCCTCTAGGAACAACCGCGCCGGCTTCGTGCAGTTGCAATAAAGCGCGGTCAATCAGTACGTGCAGCTTGGTGCGGCGTTCACACAGCAACTCGAGAAGGCGCGTCATGTCTGGGCGATCTCCCGGTTCGAGCCATTCTGGCGGAATCTCGTCCTCGATCGCGAACAGGCTCGTCTCCGGCAGTGCGCGAATGCGATCTACGGCTGCGTGACATTCCGCTGCAAGCGTTGGACTGTCGTAAATGGAGCGGTCATGATACAGCCCGTTGAGCGCGCCGT
>JAVKSW010000034.1:0-6254 GCA_039583505.1 Bryobacteraceae bacterium
GCCGAAAATCCCCACACGCCGATTCGGTGAGGGTCAACGCGAAAGTCTGCCGCATGCGCCCGCACATACCGAATCGCACGTTGTGCGTCGCCGAGCTCAACGGGATGGTGATACTTCGGGCCGAGGCGATACCGAAGTACAAAAGCCGAGATACCGTAGCTGTTCAGCCACCCAGCAATTTGCCGCCCCTCGTGATCCATTGAGAGATGCACATATCCCCCGCCTGGAAATACGAGGACGCCCGTAGAAGTCTTCCGGCTACCGCCGATCGTATAAATGGTCAGTGCAGGTTTGTCGGACTCGGCGTCGCCTTGAGCGCCCGGGGCTCCGTCAGGCCAGAGAAGGACCGTTTGCGGAAGACCAGTTTGCGCGAATGAGACGGACGCTACAACCAAAAGAAAGACAAGAAAACGCAAAAGCAATCACTTCTCCTCTACAATGGCCAAATCCCAAGGCTGAAGGACGAGCCGCTCATTGGCGGAAGCGCTCTTATTGCTGAGCAGTTCTGTTCCGCCGCCATACGGATATTCGAACGACTGGAGATCGCTCGAGTAGTTTAGATAATAATGGACGCGCTTGCCGAAGTCGTTCGTACCATGTTTAACGCGAATGGGACGGGGCAACTGCTGATCCGGTCCGGTGAGCCGCGCCTGGTCGAGAACATCGAGCAACACTTGCTTTTGCAGAGCGTCGGACAACCAGGTGCCTTCGTAGGTCAGGATTCCCGAGCCGTAGTGATTGCGCGTGATGGCGGGCCAGCGGCCAAAAAACGGATGATCATACGAGGCGAGAACTTGCGCGTGGTCGGGCACTAAAAATTCAGCCCAGTACATTACCTTGTTTTCTTCGCCCGCTTTGAACGGATCGCCTTTGAGCGTGAGGGGCTTTTCAAGATTCGAAAATTCCTGATACGTGAAACCCGCCGCCTCTCGCAACGAACCGGGCTGCCTGACCCAGCGCACCATTGAATTCTCGTCGCAAAAGCCGCTTTTGAACGTCATAAGCACGTCTCCGCCGTTCTTTACATAGTGAGAGAGCTTTTCGAGTAGCGGTTCATCAGCAATGTAAAGAGCTGGTACAACGATTAGCTTGTAGTCCGAGAAATCCGATCTTTCCGGGAAAACAAAATCGACGCCTATATTAAGGTTGTAAAAAGCTTTATAAAACTGGTGGATCAGACTGCTGTAATCCGCTATCGGTTTTGCGCTGGACCACTGCGGACCACTGCTAGTGAAGGGCATGAAGTCAATCGCATTGGCTGAATCGACGCTGTATAGGATGGCGACCTTGTTCTTTATCTTCAGGTTCACAAGATGGGATCCAACGCTTTGTAACTCATGAGCAGTGCGCGAGACCTCGGCATAAGCACGATTCGGCTCCAGGTCGTGCGATAAGACTCCCTTCCAGTAAGTCTCTTGCCCTGAGTGAAGCGACGCCCAATGCCAGTATTCGACCATGTTTGCCCCACTCGATAGGTGTGTATAGACATCCAATCGAAGTTGCCCATCGTAAGGCGGATATTGGAAAGCAGAGGTCCAATCGGTAGTTTGCGCGTTCGTTTCGGTTACCAGGTAGTTGCCGCCTTTTAGAGACCGAATGTAGGCTCCGGTTTCGGACTGTGACTCGCCGTCCATGTGGTCTTGGGTACCGTGATACGGATTGGTGGCAGCGATATCGAGCGACTTCGCGACCTCATACTCGTTCACATCGCGATGCATGGCGCCGGCGAAATCCTGTGTGACGAACTGGTCGGGCCGCCGGTATACGCGAATTAGCTCCGCCTGCCAGTGAAGATAGTCCGTCACGCGCATCTGTTCCCATCGGGACCACTCCAGTTTGTATCCGGTGCTCTGAGCGCTGTCCCGCGTCGGCAGGTCTTCCCATCTATTTACGTCTTGCCCCCAGTAGTTCAGAAGCCACGCTCGATTCAAGTTTTGGACGGTGCCGAACTTCTCTCTCAGGTGATTCACAAATCCGACAAAAACATCGCGGTTCGACGCTCCATAGGAAGCGGTTTCATTATCGATTTGCCACCCAATGACGGTTCGGTTGTCCCGATAGTGCTGGACAAGATTTCTGATCAGACGTTCGGCGTAAAAGCGAAACGTCGGATTGTCGGTATCCATGTTCTGCCGCATACCGTAGAACACAGGTGCGCCGCCAAGCGGTCTTGCAAGCACTTCCGGATGTGCATGGTACATCCAGGTCGGAATCGAGTAAGTCGGCGTGCCCATCAATACTTTGATGCCCGCTTTCCCCATCGCATCCACGACGCGATCCATCCAGGCGTATTCGAAATGACCGTCTTCGGGCTCCCACAGGCTCCAGGTGGATTCTCCCATTCGCACCACCGATAATCCGGCGTTCTTCATCAAAGCGATATCTTCGTTTAGCCGCTCATACGGCATGTACTCGTGATAGTAAGCGGCGCCGTAAAGCACATTCGATAGTTGGTTGGCTTCGGAAATCGTGTCGTGTGCAACTGCCGTCGTTGCGCAAAGCGCAGCGCAAAATATAGCGGTAAAAATCATCCTGAGCTGCAAGGACAAGTTACTCGTCATTGTCGCGACTGGATCCCAGCCAGCGGAGTCATGCCATTTCCAATTCTTCCGAGACTGTGCTCGCGTCATCCGGCACAGTGGCATGGAGCATCGCTCGTAATTGGTAAGCGGGTCCAACTGCATAGGCTGCGCTTGCCAGGAACCAAACGAACCACGAGGCGGCCTGCAGCGAATGAGGCAGATAGCCTCTCGACCACGCCCACAGCCCTATATCCCCCACTGAAGTTGCGAAGATCGCGGCCGTGAACGACAGCCAGCAGCGCGCAATCAGGCCCCATCCCATGTTAGAAGCGGAGCGGCGAATCAGAATCGCTTGGAATAACAGAATACAGAGCAGCGGATCACTCGTCCAACTGAGAATTTTCTGTACCGTTCGGCCGGGAGCGGCGACACCGGGTGCGAACACGGCGCCGGCAAAAAAATTCACCGTATACGCCACCACCAGGCCTATCAACACAATATCGGCCCCTGCGAGCCGTCCGACAATACCATTCTGGCGGCATGCTCTCAGCACGTACAGCAGTCCGAAAGCAAGAAACAACATATACACCGGGTTCAATAAGGGGCCGTACTCCGCTGCTTTTACCATTACGGCGCGTGTAAATTCTCCGGGAAAAAGCAGCAACGGATTGAGACGCGACGTCATCGCGAACAAGCGTATGATGTCGCCAGCGAGGCGCGCCAGCGCCGATAGCGCAATCAGCACCCAGGCCGGTCGGAGCAGGTCACCTACACTAAAGAGCCTGGCGCACCGAAAACTCAGCCAGAGTTGGACTGCGCTGGTTGCAACAAAGAATAGAGCCCCCGGATATGAGAACACGAAACGGATCCAGACCGGATTGCCGGTCTGCCACCATGCCACGCCGGCCGCAAACCCCGTGGCCAGCAAAGCGACAGTAGTCAGCAGGATGATACGGGGCAGTCTTGCCACCACCATCTCGTCTTCTAGAAAATCGACTTTCATGACTACGAAGCTGCCCCGGCGAGTTTGTGCGCCAGAGCGTCGGCGGCTTTCTTACCCAGGAACGCGCTAAAAAGCGGCTTCGTGGCGGGTATGAGACAGGCGTCCCCGTCGTCCCATCGCGCGCTATGTTCGATACGTCGGGCAGCCTCTTTCCCAAAATAGAAGGCAAGTGCCCCAGCAATCCGTGGCGCTTGGCGTGGTTCACCGACGCGACTTTCTGATAGAGCGCGCAATGAACACCAGGTCTTCATTTGAAGCTGTAAGTTTTCGAAAACGCGCTTCACGTGCGGAGCCGCCGCACTTTCACTCCCGGCGAGAGCCTGGTTTGCGGACGCAGTGGCAGACCGCAGCAATTGTGCGTGATGGCGGCAGCGTGCGCATCGCGCCAAGTGCCTTTCGACCCCAGGAAGTCGCTCGCCATCCGCCCACCGGATGAGGTTCTCCATTCCGGGATGTATTCCGGGAATGTAATTCGATGCGAATAATTGGAGCTGTTTCATTTGCTTGCGTCTTCGACTCCCGCCAGAATTGTTCGCGTCTTCCGTATGGCGCGGCATAGCAGGGCTCCTACAGTTCCCGATGCCAGATGCAATTTGGCCGCAATCTCTTCATACCGTAATCCCTCAGTCCGCAGGCGAAAGCATTCGTATTCCCGATCCGTGAGCGTCCTGCGAACTCGCCGGAAAATGTCCTTGCGAAGATAGTCGCTTTCTACGTTAATCGTCTGGGTACCATCCAGCGCGTCACGAAACGAGTGTTCACCACGCTTACGGCGCTCCTTGATCCGATCGAGCAGATAATTATGCAGGACTCGATACACCCAGGCGCGCGGAGACGCGATGTGATTGCCTTCATATAGCGCGACGAAATAGCGCATGAAAGCTTCTTGAACAGCATCTCTCGCCAGTTCTTCATCCCGTCCAAGGCCGACAGCATAATGAAAGAATTCCTCGCCGCGCGCTTGGTACAGCGCAGACACGCTGCCGCGAGCCCTTTCAGCCACTGCATCGCCCGCCGGCGCCTCGCTCGGAGCAGTGACGCAATCCGGAACAGTCGTCACCGCTCCCGACAGCGCAGCCTGCCCTCCGGTCAGTGTCATCTTGCAGATTTCTGAAATGGACAATAGCACGATCTGTTACTGCCGGCAACGGAAAAGTCCGGAAGGATTTCTCAAAGGCATTGTAAAGAAACCAGGCACTCCAACTGTCTTATTAACCATCAGACATTCTGAAGTCGGGGTCTGCACTTCAGTCGAGCGCAAACACGCTCCGAGAGGCTTTCGCGATGAGACGCATATGTCCGATGAAGTTAGCGCTAACGCAGTTCCTTTTGGCGGCGTGGTTCTGCGCGAGCCTTCAGGCGCAGGGAAATCGTGCTTCCATTACCGGCACTGTCACTGACCCGGCCAACGCCGTTGTCGCCGGGGTCGAAGTGTCTGCTAAAAATCTCGGCACTGGCGTTGAAACGCGCACCGATACAAACAACGACGGTATCTATTCGATTCTCAATCTTTTTCCCGGAGATTACGAGCTAACTTTCACGAGACAGGGGTTCCAAGGCATCGATCTGCCATCCATCACGCTGCTCTCCACCCAAGTGGCCAAGATCGACGAGCGGTTGGCGGTCAGCAGCACGTCGCAAACCGTGACCGTCACCGCACCTGCACCGATTCTGGATACGGAGACGGCAACCGAAGGCACTCATCTGACCGGACAAGTAGTCACGGATCTCCCGCTGAATGCCTCCGGGGGACGCCAGATTGAGCAGTTCGCCTATGCCCTCACGCCCGGGTACTCTGCGGTGAGCAGCACTTACGACGCGGTCATCAACGGCACACAAGGGTTTACCAAGGACTTCACGGTTGACGGCACTTCCGGCACCGCCCAGATTCAAGGCGACGCTGTAGAAATCGGTCCGAGCATGGAGGCCATTCAGGAAGTGGAGTCTCAGACCAGCGGTCTTTCCGCGGAGAACGGCATTACTAACGGTGGCGTCATCATGTTCAATCTCAAATCCGGCACCAACCAGTTTCACGGCAGCGCCTTCGCTTATGGCCACAACGAAATTCTGGATGCTCGCGTGTGGGGCAACCCCGATAAGCCGAAATCGAGGTTCTGGGATTATGGCGCAAGTGTGGGAGGGCCGATTCGAAAAGACAAACTTTTTTTCTTCGGCGCGTTCGAACGCTATCAGCAGAACGATTTCAGTCTTGGAACATTAGGCGTAAATAGCGGCGCAGCCACCGTTCCGACACAATCATTTCTGAACGGAGATTTCAGCTCACTCCTGAAGACCAGCAAGGTTTTGGGCGCGGATACTCACGGCAACCCCATCTACGCCGGAGCAATTTTCAACCCGAACGATCCGGGCGCGGTCTTTCCAGGCAACGTGATCCCGAAGAGCATGTTCAGCTCCGTGTCTCAGAAGATACTTTCTATTTATCAAAAGGATTATGCGCCGCAAGGCTCCTCCGTCCTTGGAAACGATCGTTTCCCAACGATGGGGACACCTTCCCAGACCCCGGATCAGGCGGTCGTCAAAATAGACGAAAACCTGACCAGCACGAACCACCTTTCCGGGTCCTGGGTCTACAACTACCGGCCCCGGACCTTACTCGATAGCGGGGGTATCTGGCAGGCGGGGAGCACGACTGGCGGACCACTGGCCGATGCTCGCCACCAGCAAGTCACCTCGAATGAATTTCGCGCAAGTGACGCTTACACCATCTC
>JAVKSW010000034.1:6354-12344 GCA_039583505.1 Bryobacteraceae bacterium
AACACGACGGGCGCTGTCAACCAGCCTTACGCAAATCAGGTGGGATATGGCTTCGCCAGCTTTTTGCTTGGCGATGCCCTGTCGGCGAATGAAACGACCCCCTTCGATCTGTACGGTCGCAGAAAGGCAATGGATGTTTTCGCTCAGGATAGTTGGAAGATTTCGCCGACCTTGACAATGAACCTGGGTCTTCGCTGGGACGCGACTTTTCGCTTTCACGAAAAATATGGCCATTGGGCTAATTTCGACCTGAACGCCATCGATCCCAATCTGGGTATCCCCGGCGCCATCCAGTATTTGAACAGCGGGAGTGGTAGTTTCGAGAAGAACCAGGACTGGCATAATTTCGGCCCCAGCATCGCGCTCGCATGGAATCCTTGGAAAAAGGTTGTTTTTCGCGGCGCCTTCAACATCCTGTACGTGCCTATCGGTATCGATTACTACAACGGTGTACCGTACGGTTTCGACCCTGGCTACCGAGGTACGAACTCGAGCACCGCCCCGTTCAACTGGGACGCAGGTTACCCCGGCGTCTTCACACCCGGTACCAAGAGCACAACTCCGTCACCCTCGCAGTTCCCTATTGTTACGGTCGATCCCAATTCTCTGCTTGCCGGATATACGGATAACTGGAACATCGGCGTCCAATATGAGTTGACGGAAAACATGAGCATTGAAGCGAGCTATATAGCCAACCGCGGGCATCATCTGCAGGACTCCGGCCTCTACAACGATCAGCCGAGCGCTCAACGCTTCTTTGGCGTGGTCAACTCCGGCAAGGGTTCTAAGTACGTCTGCAGCCCAGCGCAGGCGGCCGCAAACGGGGTGCCCTATCCTTACGCGGGGTTCTGTGCGCCCGCTCTCGCCGCCATTGCGCCGTATCCGCAGATCGCCGCGGCAGAGGCGACCACTTGGTTTTATCCCGATCTATATTATGTGGGCCTGCCGCTCGGTCAATCGTACTACGATTCGATGGTCCTTCAGCTGGTAAAGCGGGCCAGTTCCGGTCTGACAATGACTTTCAATTACACGCTCGCCCGGTCTGAGGGCGATACGGTGAACAACTTTGGTGAAAGTTATGACACATCGGGTATTCAGGACTTCAATAATCTGACCGAAGCGGCTCACACCCTCACACCTTATGATCAGAAACAAACCTTCAAGGGTGCCATTACTTACGAGTTGCCCTTTGGAAAGGGTCACCAGTTCCTAACGGATAAAGGGAGGGTCGTAAATGGGTTGATTAGCGGGTGGCGAGCAACTGGAATCATGCTATATGCTTCGGGACCGCCTCTGTCGTTCAGTTCCACAAACTATTACTACTATCCTTTGTGGGCGACGACTTACACCAATTACAACCTTCAGAACTATTTTCCGAGCTTCGTTCACCGTCATTTCCAGCAGCCGACCGCCTCTGATCCAACGCCGGCCGCCGACCTTTACTTCCCGAGTAGTATTGTCAGCAATCCGGCCTATGGCCAGCTCGGTACGGGACCAGCTCGCGTTGACGCTCTGCGTGGCTTCGGGATTGAGACTGAGAACGTCAGCCTGATGAAGGACACCTACTTCGGCTCGGAAGGGAGATACAGACTTCAATTTCGAGTGGAGTTCTACAACATTTTTAACCGCCACACCTTCAACAAGCCAGATCTGAATCTGAACAGCCCGACGTTTGGCTATGTCACTAGCGTGAACTCGATACCGCGTCAAGGTCAATTTGGTATTCGCTTCGAATTCTGATGCGCCGCCGACTGTCGCTCGAGTGTCGATATGCGCTCGCCTTCGCGCTCGCTGGTTGGGTTCTGAACGGGGCTAGCGCGTCAGCAGAATCACCTGGCCGAGGCTGGTATGTCGACTGTGCGAGCGGCAACGACGCGGCGGACGGACACAGCCCTTCCAGCGCGTGGAGATCTGTCGAGGCTGTATCGGATCGGGTGTTCCATCCCGGAGATTCAATCTACTTTCGACGTGGCACCGTCTGTACGGGACTTCTGGCGCCCAAAGGGTCCGGCGCAGTTGGCGCTTCTATTCACCTCGATGCTTGGGGCGTTGGAGCTCTGCCTTCCATTCGAGCCGTCGCCGGGCAGAAAGCCGTGCTTAAGTTGTCCAATCAGGAATATTGGAGTATCCAGCACCTCGATTTCGCCGGCGGCGATCCTTACGGTGTCTTCATCACAGGTACGCAGGGCATTCTGCACGGGATTCACATCGGGGACGTGGTCGTCCACGATGTAACGGGCAAACCCAGAGACAAGGAAACGGGGCTCCTGGTCATTGCTGCCGGTACGCAGCAAGCTCATTTTGACGACGTATCGATCGACGGAGTCACGGCTTACGGCACTTCACAATGGGCGGGAATCATGGTCGCCGGTGTGCGCCGCGGTTTCCCGCCGGAGACGTCCCGCAACACCAACATCGTGATTCGAAACTCCATCGTGCATGATGTGGCTGGTGACGGAATCGTCTTGTTCCAGGTCAACAAGGGGCTGATCGAGAACAGCGCCGCGTGGCACACCGGTATGCAGGACACTCAGAGCATCGGCACGCCCAATGCGATCTGGACCTGGATGTGCCGTGACTGCACCGTTCGCGGCAACGAAGCCTTTCTCTCCGACAGTCCGGGCGTGGACGGAGGCGGGTTCGACATTGATTACGGCAACGACAACAACGTCGTCGAGGATAATTATGGTCACGACACGCAGGGCTACTGTGTGGCCGTCTTCGGTGCCGGCTGGGTGACGGCGAACAGCGTCGTTCGGAACAATGTGTGCGCTGCCAATGGGCTGAGCCCCCGCGAGGCTCGCCGGCAGGGCGCGGTCTTCCTTGCCACCTGGAACGCCGGCAAGATCAAAGGTCTTGAGATCTCGGGAAACCGTATATTCTGGAACCCGCCGCTGGCGGCCGCGGCAATTGTGAACACAGCCGAGTTCGTCGGCTCGGGAGAGTTCGAAAGAAACACGGTTGAGTCTTTTTCGCCGATCATCATCCGAAGCAATGACTCGCTGGCGTTCGACAACAATTCATATGCGTATTGCGGTCGCGGCACGACACGCTGGAACTATGCGGGTAAGACTTTCAGCGGATTTGCAGCCTATCGAGCGGCCTCGGGTCAGGATGCGCACAGCCACGAGGTCCACGCAAAAGAGCATGCATTCATCGGCCCAGCGGCCGCGGCCACCACTTTTCCCGATTTTTCTTTGCGCGACGTCACCGGCAAAGCAGTCCCATCCTGTCTGAGCACCCATCGCTGGTGCCTCCTCGCATTCGAGTCCGATGACGATTCGCAAGACCCTGCATCGCGCGGTGAAGTTGCACTGCTTGAGAGCGTGCATCGACAGTTTCCCGCTCTCGAGTTGCAGTTCATCGTTCCCGATCAAGGACCCCCACGTCGGAACGGTGCGACCAATCTTCGCTACGACTGGAATACTGGCGATGTGCCGGTACTCTTGGATCCGGGCGTAGCGCGAAAAGCCCTTGCCGTCTCGCACTTGCCGGCGACCGTGTTGCTAGATCCATCAGGGAACATCGCTTGGCGTCGTGATGGCTTGGCACCGCCCGCTGAACTGGGCCTCACACTACGCGCACTCGTGGGCAGCCCTCAATACGCTGAGATGTCTCCCGAACGATGAGGATCGCAAAGCTGATTTCCGCGGCTGCAGTATGCGCTCCGGTCTCCGACAACGTGCCGCAAATCGAGCAACTCGCGCGCGGCGACTGGGTGAATACGATTGACGGCAATCTGGAGCTGATCGACGATGCCGAGGCCGCATGGGTGAGCCGGGCCGTCCTTCTGGCCTAGTGGTATCGATGGAACAAAAGAGAGTTCATAACCGGCTGCACGGCGAGGGTATCGTTCGGATAGTAATTGTTGACGTTCTCTTTGGTGATGAGAGTGTGCTTGATGAACACTGCGGGAGGAACCGATTCACCGTGAAGAATGTTCAGCGCAAGCCCCATCACTTGCTCTCCGTAACGCTCAGGGAAAAAGCCGACGGAACCGATCAGGCGAGTATTCGGCTCCCGTAACTCGACGCGAGCCGGCAGCGTGCCGTTCTGTCCGACAATGGCGCAGTGCTCGGATCTGGCGGCGTCGGCAAAGGCGCGTACCGCCCCAAGCGCAACCGAGTCGTTGATGCACCCTACAAGGATGTGCGAGGCCGTCGAGCGGGAAAGATGCTTATTCACCGCCTCGATGGTTTCCGCATACCCGCCCTTCACATCCAAGCTGATGACGTCTGCCGGATTAAGCTCCTGGAGAATTTCGCTGATACCCGCGGCGACACCGGTTAGCCGCGAATTGGTGAGGGGGCCCGCCGCCGAGTGCCCCAGCAAGAGAATGGAATCCACCTTGCCTCCCCACGCACTTGCCGCCCACTTTCCTAAGGCGCGCCCACCAAGCCTACCCGCTACATAGTTGTTGCCGCCAAAGAAAACAGCTCCAGGATGCGGCGTGTGAATGGCGATAATCGGAATGCCCGCTCTGGAGAAATTGGATGCAATCTTCGGAGCTGCTGTTTGATGAACCTGAAACTCTATGGCGAGATCGACATGATCCCGTACCAGTCGCTCCGAATTTCGAATGGCTACTCGAGCACTCAGTTGGTTGTCTACCTCGATGAGCTCAACATTCTTTGCCGCCGCCGCCAAACGGAGACTATTGCTCATCTCTTGAGAAAAAAGGGAATTGCCGGCCATCGCCGCATAGCCGATGCGGAACTCACGCGTCTGGCAGGGCCGAAACAAGCAGCGGTAACGATCGCCTCCCGCGCGCTCCAGCAGCCCTCCGGCGACAAGACTCTGAGCTGCCCGAAAGACTGTGGTCTTATCCAGTTCCGTGCGCGCCACCAGTTCGCGAAGGGCCAGCGACTCGCCTGGGGACCGGAAGGCCTTGAGCAGCTCGCAAGCTCTCAGGATCGCGCCCACCAGGTAGGCCTGCTTTGTTTCATTGTCAGGGACTTTCGCGGAAGGCTGCCTCACTGTTTCCTCCCCTCCAGGTTTCGCCAGGAGAAACAAATGGAGTGACGTTCGGAATCATAGCCCGAAGTTCCGTCGAGCAAATGGCTACTCAGCAGCCCCGATTTTAATGGTCTGACCCGATCCACAACACGCCGCCCGTTTCTTGCAGTGAAACGTCGAGAAACTCCGAAAACATTACAGGCCGAAAGCCCAAAGATCGACTATTATATCCCCCAATAGCCTGTCACTGCGATCACGCAAGGTTCAGCAACCGTGTTACAGGGGTTTTCGGCGGCCTTTCTGGCCGAAGGAGAGGGAATGAAGTTCAGGAGAAAAATGACCACGTTGGTCGGGGCCGCGTCGCTTGGCCTGATCGTCGCCTTTAGTGGGCTTGCGCAGACGAATCGCGCGCAGATAGAAGGGCTTGTTACCGACAGTAGCGGAGCCACCGTCCCGAACGCGACGGTGACTCTTTCAAACGTTAAGACGGGCGTTGCTACAGTTCGGAAGACCAGCGATACCGGATTGTATGTATTTGACTTGGTAGATGCCGGAACCTATACGGTCACGGTGGAAGCGGCAGGGTTCCCAAAGTTCACTCAACCCAATATCCAGGTCGAATCCGGCGGCGACATCACCGTCAACGCTGTCCTCAACCCGGGCGCCATTCAGCAATCCGTCACCGTAAACGAAGCTGGCGCGGCGGTGGAGTTCAACACGTCGAATGACGAGCTTACGCTGGACACGAAAATGGCGAACGATACGCCCCGTCTCGACCGCAACCCGTTCAAGCTCACTTTAATCGAGCCGCAAGCCGTTAATACCAGGGGCGAGGTTCAGCCTTACAATTCGTGGTCGGCAAACAGTGTGGACCTGGGCGGTGACACGAATTTAAAGAATGAACTGGAACTGGACGGCATTCCGCTCGGCATCGGGCAAAAGGTGGCTTACGTTCCGAACACCGACGACGTACAGGAGAGCATTATCTCCATAAACAGCGTAGAGGCGGAAACAGGTCACAGCATTGGCGGAGC
>JAVKSW010000035.1:0-12167 GCA_039583505.1 Bryobacteraceae bacterium
TACTTGCCCTGCCGCTGCATCGTATCTGCTCGCGCAACACCGGCGGCCTCCACGCGAATCAGAACTTCTTCCGCTTTCGGAACCGGTTTGTCCCGTTCGACCAGCCGCAGCACATCAGGCGGGCCAAAAGATGAGATTTCAATCGCAGTCATGCGCCGATCTAATGCTATCGTCGAACCATCTAAGTCAAACCACCTAAATCATGACAGCGGTCGATCTTTCGAGCGACGCAGGCCTCGTTGCAATGGTTCTGCTGACGGTCAACATTCTACTGGGCCTCCTTCTGTCGGCTCGCTACAACCCGGTTCGCAGTTGGCCGCACCGGCGACTCCCCATCTTCGACGTTCACAACTGGACCGCGTATATCGCGCTCGGCTTGGTTGTTCTCCATCCTGTCCTCCTGTTGTGCTCGCGCACTGCCGGATTCCGCGTCGTGGACGTCGTGCTGCCGATCCATTCGCCCAAACAAACGCTCTATAATTGCCTCGGCGCGATCGCTTTTTATTGCGTCGTATTCGTCGTCGTTACATCGTATTTCCGAGCCCGGCTCGGAAGCCGCCTGTGGAAGAAGCTGCACTATGTCGCCTACGCGGCGGCTGCGTTCCTGTTCGTGCACGGAATCATGATTGATCCTGAGCTGAAGAATGCACCGCCCGATCCGCTCGATGGCGAAAAGGTGCTGGTGGAGATCTGCGCGCTGTTAATTGTTGCCGCAACCGTCTGGCGCATCCGTTACCAGCCGAAAAAGCGAGCGCTTCGGGCCTCTGTCCGAAAGATCGATTACGAGGCCATCTGAGCCACTTGCCGGCGAGGTGTGCGCCGCACCCACTTGACGATGGACAGCACGCTTCCCACTATGCACAGAACAGCAAACACGATCATCGTCCACCTAAACGCTGCCGTATTCATGATGTGCATGATCGCGCGTCCGAACTTGATGGCTAGAAAGCTCAAGATGGCAAACCGGGCGGCTCTGCTAGCGGCCACCGTTCCCAGCAATCGGGCGCGCGGGTAGGCCAGCGCGCTGGTCGTTGCGATCACCATCGTGAACGGAAACGGCGGCGGCGCAAGGCAGCCGACCACCAGCGCCCGCCCGCCCTTTTCTCCGATCTTGCGTTTCAACTTTTCGAATCGCGATGGCCCAGCTACTTTCTGTACGCCGGCCTCCCCGAGCTTTCGAGCAACCAGGTCGAGCAGAAATACGCCCAGCGTCGACCCGCAAGCGGCACTTACAACGTAAAAAGGCCAACCCTGATGATGGCGAGCGACCAGTGCGATAACCAGCAGATCATTGCCGAAAGGCAGGAATAGAAACGACGAGTCCATAACGCCCATTAGCATCGGACCGAAGTACCCCAGGTGGAAAAGGAAATGAAGGAGGGCTCTAAAGAAATTCGACAAGCAGTACTCTGTGTATTGTGAGATGCCAAAGAATAGTTAAGGTTGCCGTAATAACGGCGGTTGCGCTGCCGGGTCTTTTTCTCGGTGCGCGTGCTCAAACAGCGGCAAAGGAGCCACGCACTCTGCCGCCTAAAGGGGTGGCTCACGTTCTGGTAATCGGCGAGACCAAGGGTTACGAACACGATTCCGTCCCCGTTGCTATGGCGAATATCTGGAAGATGGGTCATGACACCAAGCTTTGGGAAGCCACGCTCCGCACCGACACTGAATTAATCACCAAGAAGGATTTGAATGCGGAGGGCGGTCGGAATCGAAAGAACCTGGACTACTTCGACGCTCTGGTGTTTGCCAGCACGACGGGGGAACTCGACCTGACCGACGATCAAAAACGGGACATGATGTCGTTCATTAAGGACGACGGAAAAGGTTTCGTTGGGGTGCATGCCGCGCTCGATACCAATTACAAATGGCCGGAATACGGCGAGATGATCGGCGGTTGGTTCGATCAGCATCCCTGGACGACCTTCAACGCGCCGATCTTGGTTGAAGATCCAAATTTTCCGGCGGTCCGTCACTTTCCGAAAGAATTCGTCAAGTACGACGAAATCTACCAGGCTAAATCGTGGTCGCGGGAGAAAGTGAACGTGCTGCTCAGCCTCGATCCGAACAAGCTTGATTACAACAATCCGAGAGTACACCGCACCGATCACGATTTCGCGGTGGCCTGGTCGAAGATGTACGGCAAAGGGCGCGTTTTCTATTCGACCCTCGGGCACACCACACAATCGTGGGATGACCCGGATATTCAGAAAATGTACTTCGAGGCGATCAAGTGGGTGCTGGGCCTGACGAACGGCAGCACCGCCTCTCACCCTCGCCCGGGCATGTAGGCGTCAGCCGATTTCAACCAGATCGGAAGCTACTCTCTTCAGTTGTCCGCAGGCCGCAAAGATGTCGAGGCCGCGCGGTTTCCTGACGAAGCAAGGCAGCGAGCGGCGCACAATATTCTGGAACGCTTCGACTCCCTCCGGCTTCGGCGTTTCGAAGGGAATCCCCGGCCCGGGATTCAACGCGATCAGGTTCACTTTCGCGTTGAGGTTTGCAAGCAGACGAACCACGCGCTTCGCGTCGGCATCGGTATCGTTGACGCCTTTCAGAAGTACGTATTCGAACGTTAGTTTCTCCCGCGGTCGCAATGGATACGCGTGGCACGCATGTATCAGATCCTTCAGGTGATATTTTTTTGTGATTGGCATCAACTGGCGTCGTTGCTCTTCCGTCGATGCGTTCAGCGAGACAGCCAGCTTCGGCCGTATTTCGGAGCGTCCCAGTTCCTCCATCTTGGGAACGATGCCGGAGGTTGAGACGGTAATTCTTTTTTGTGGCATTCCGATACCGCTCTGGTCCGTCAACAAGCGAGTGGCCTTGAGAACGTTATCCAGATTCAGCAGCGGTTCGCCCATGCCCATCATCACCACGTTCAGGCGGCTGTCGGCGGGCCGAAGGGCGTTCTCGCGCGCGACATAAAGCACTTGCGCCACAATTTCGCCGGCCGTAAGGTTTCGCTCCAGACCCATTAGCGCGGTCAGGCAGAATTTGCAATCGACCGGGCAGCCGACTTGGCTGGAAATGCAGATCGTGTCCCGCCCTTCTTCGGGCATGAGAACGGCTTCGACGGTCCGATTGTCTTCCAGCCGGAGCAGATAGCGCTTGGTTCCATCTCGTGAATCGAAGCGGCGCTCGGCCTCGGGGACGCCCAGAGACCGCGTTCTAAGTAGTTCATCGCGAAGGACTTGCGGCAAGGTGGAAATTTCCGACAAATTCGCCACCTGTTTGCGGTACAAAGCGTCATATAGTTGTCGGGCGCGATAGGTGGGCTGCTCCGGGCCAAGCAGTCGTTGCAGTTCGGACAGCTCCATGCCGACCAGCGTTTGACCCTCAAGTCCTTGCAACATCTAGTCTTAGTGTATCGACGCGCAGTCGGAAAGGTATAACGAATACATGGTTCTTGCAGCCCCGACAGTTCGGGAGATCGAGCGGGCAACGCTCCCCAATGGGCTTCGGATCGTCACCGAAGCAATGCCGTATGTTCGTTCCGTCTCTCTCGGTGTCTGGATCGGTAGCGGTTCGCGCATCGAGCGGGGACCCGAGAACGGCATCTCGCATTTTGCCGAGCACATGGTGTTCAAGGGCACCAAGAACCGGTCCGCCGAAGACATAGCCCGGTCAGTCGATTCGGTGGGCGGCGGCCTAGACGCGTTCACCAGCAAAGAACTGGTCAGCTTCAACACCAAGGTTCTCGACGAGCACCTGCCGATCGCGCTGGATGTGCTTGCCGACCTGGTTTTAAATCCGCTCTTTCGCGAGACGGACATCGAGAAAGAAAAGAGCGTCATTCTCGAGGAGATCAAGATGGAGGCGGACCAGCCTGAGTTCGTGCTGCACGAGACCTTCATCGGCAACTTTTGGAAAGGCCACGGGCTGGGAAAGCCGATTCTCGGGACCAAGGAGACCGTCAAGAAATTCCAGCAGGCAATGCTCCTGGACTACTACAACCGGGTGTACTCGGCGAAAAACATTCTGATCACGGCCGCCGGCAATCTGGATCACGACGACATCGTCAAGTTGGTTCGAGATAAATTCGCGAACCTACAAGGCTCCAGCGCGATACCCCGGGATTCCGTTCCGAAAACGCACGCACCGATTGTGTTGAAGAAAAAGGAATCGCTCGAGCAAGTGCATATCGCGCTCGGCGTGCCCGCCTACCCGCTGGCGCACGAGCTGCGTTTCCCGCTGTACGTTCTCAACACCGTCGCCGGCGGCGGAATGAGCTCGCGCCTGTTCCAGAACATCCGCGAGAAACAGGGCCTTGCTTACGCCGTTTACTCGGAATTAAACCTCTTCAGCGACACTGGCTGTTTCACTGTGTACGCCGGTACCGCAGTAGAAACCGCAAAGCAAGTTGTGGACTCGGTGGTCCATGAATTCCGGCAGCTCAAAGAAGAACTGATTGGCGAAGACGAGCTGCAGCGGGCTAAAGACCACCTGAAAGGTTCGCTGATGCTCAGCTTGGAATCGACTTCGAGCCGCATGTCGAATCTCGCCCGGCAAGAGCTGTACTTCGACCGCTTCCTTTCCCTCGACGAGATGCTCGAGAGCATTGAGGCTGTTACGCGCGATGAAGTCCAGATGATTGCGCAGGAATTCTTCCGGCCAGACGACATCGCGCTGGCGATGCTCGGCAGGCTAGGCGATCTCGAGATTACCCGCGACGATCTGGTCTGCTAAACCGTTTCGCCGAAAGCCTTCAGCTTCTCATCCAGGTAGTCAAGCGATTGCTGAAGCAGAGCTCGATATTTGGGATTACTTGCCGAGGACAGATCCTGCAAAACTCTGGTCCGCGAGAGCTCGAGGCTTTCGCGTTCCCGCTGAAGCTTGATTTGCTGTGCGGTGGCGTGAAGCGCCTTGGATCGGGCGGCCCGCTCCTCCGCTGCTTCGATCTGTGACTCGACAGCCTTACTTTCCCAGCCGCGTGCCATGTGTTACCAGCTTGCCACAACCACGTGGAGCATAACGTTTGTACACCGAACTGGCTGTTATTCTGAGGGGTAAAGACGCTCCAAATCCAGATCTCTAACCGAGCCGTTTTCCTCATGCCTCAGTTGCGCTACACCACTCCGCACGGGATCACCGTCACTCGCACCGGTTCGAAAGTTCCATACCGACGCGGTTTGGGGCACGTGCTGAAACAGCTCGATACCACGCGCGGGGTTTATCTTTCTTCCGGCTACGAGTATCCGGAGCGCTATTCGCGCTGGGACGTGGCGAGCGTTGCGCCGCCCCTGGAGATCGTCGGACGGGAGCGGAAACTGGAGTTTCGCGCGCTGAATGAACGCGGCGAGGTGCTGCTCGAACTGTTGCAACCGTTGCTCGAGAATCACCCGCACCGGTGCAGCTCGTTCCGGACTCCGTATTCGATCACCATAGAATTGAAGCCGCTGGAGGATCGTTTTCCGGAAGAAGAGCGCAGCAAACAGCCCTCGCCCTTCTCCGTTTTACGGACGCTGGTCCGGGAATTCCGGCATCCTGACGATACGCGACTGGCGCTCGTCGGCGCGTTCGGCTACGACCTGCTGCTGGAGTTCGATCCGATTCGCTTGCGGTTGCCGCGCAAGGACCAGAAGGCGCTTCACCTGTTTCTTTGCGATGACATTTACTTCATGGATCGCAAGAAAGAGCTGATCGAGCGATTCCAATATGACTTTGCCGGCGCTGGCCGCGATACGGCAGCGCTGCCTCGCGATTCGCCGCGAATCGAACAGATCCAAGTGTCGGGCGAGCGCGCCGACATCGTTTCCGATCATTCGCCGGAAGAGTACATGGCGAAAGTGGAGACGGTTCGCGAGGGCATGCGGCGAGGCAATTACTACGAAGTGGTGCTGCGGCAAACCTTCAGTGCGCCGTTTAATCGCAGTCCGTCCGAGCTGTTTCAGCGAATCCAGAAATCGAGCCCGAGCCCTTACGAATTTATTCTGCAGATGGGCGATGAACAGTTGGTGGGGGCGTCGCCGGAGATGTTCGTTCGTGTGGAAGGCGACCGCGTCGAGACCTGTCCAATCGCGGGCACCGCGCGCCGTTCCGGAGACCCGCTGCGGGATGCGGAAAGCATTCGTGAACTACTGAATTCGACCAAAGAAGAATCGGAGCTGACGATGTGCAGCGACGTCGACCGCAACGACAAGTCGCGGGTTTGCGTTCCCGGCTCGGTGCGCGTGATCGGGCGGCGATTGATTGAATCCTACGCCGGGCTCTTCCACACCGTGGACCATGTGAAAGGGACGCTGATGGACGGCTTCGATTCGCTCGATGCATTCCTCACGCACATGTGGGCTGTGACGATCATCGGAGCGCCGAAGAAGGCGGCCGCCCAAGCCGTCGAAGATCTGGAGAAAGACGCGCGCGGATGGTACGGCGGAGCGATCGGGCTGCTGAGTCTGAACGGCGACATCAACACCGGGATCACCATCCGAACGGTTCATTTGAAGGACGGTGTGGCACGCTACGCGGCGGGAGCAACGCTGCTCTATGACTCCGATCCGCGGTCGGAAGACCAGGAATGCCGGCTGAAAGCAACGTCTTTTTTCCGCGCCTTGTACCCTGCGCTGGCTTCCGGGCCGGAAGTCCGCGAAACGCGAAAGGTGGGCGGCGATGTTCGTCTGCTGCTGGTCGATAACGACGACTGCTTTATCCATACGCTCGCCAATTACGCGCGTCAAACCGGCGCGAACGTTGCGACCTATCGATCGAGCGTTGCGCTCGAGGAGATTGAAGCGACGAAGCCCGATATCGTGCTGATTTCGCCGGGTCCGGCGCGGCCCGCCGATTTCGGAGTGCCGAAGCTGGTTGCGGAACTCGCGAAACGCGGCATTCCGACATTCGGAGTTTGCCTGGGGCTGCAGGGCATCGTTGAAGCATTCGGCGGAGAGCTGGACGTGCTGGACTATCCCATGCACGGTAAGGGCTCGCTGGTTTCGCACTACGGGCGCGGCGTGTTTCACGGGCTGCCGTCGCCTTTTCGCGTCGGGCGCTATCACTCGCTGTATGCCAACCGCGAAACCTTCCCGGAGTGTCTTGAAATCACCGCTGAATCGGAAGACGGCATCATTATGGGCGTGCGGCATCGCGATCTGCCGATCGAGGCGGTGCAATTTCATCCCGAGTCTATTCTTACGCTGGAGCGTGATTCCGGGCTGCGCCTGATGGAAAACATGATCGAGATGTATGCTCGGATGGCCGTGGGTGCGGAGCGAACTTAGTTCACTTTGGCGTCCAATCAGAGCGTTGCGATTGTTGGGGGCGGACTGGCGGGGCTTGCCGCGGCGGTGGCGCTCGGATCCGCGGAGCAGCGCGTCGCCTTGTTTGAAGCGCGGCCCTTTCTGGGCGGTCGCGCGACTTCTTATCCACTCAATACCGCCGATGAGAATAGCCCGACAATCGACAACTGCCAACATGTGCTGCTGCGCTGCTGCACGAATCTCATCGATTTCTACAGGCGGCTCGGCGTCGAGAACGATATCCGGTTTTACCGGGAATTCTATTGGATTGAGCCGGGCGGCCGCGTTTCCGTTATGCGGCGCGGCATGCTGCCTGCTCCGCTGCACTTCACCGGATCGTTCGCGAAGCTGCACTTTCTTTCGTGGGGAGACAAAGCGAGTATTGCGAGCGGGCTGCTGGCCGTGCGTTATGAATACGGCACGCGGGCGGACCTGGAGCGTATCACTATGCTCGAGTGGCTGAAGGAAAAAAAACAGACGCCGCGAGCGATCGAACGGTTCTGGCGGCAGGTGATTGTCAGCGCACTCAGCGAAGATTTGGAGCGCGTTGCCGCTATTCATGGTCTTCAAGTTTTTCAGCTTGGTTTCCTTTCTCGCGCGGATGCATATGAGTTCGGCGTTCCCTCCGTGCCGCTGGGTCAGCTTTACTCGGAAGACGCATGGTCGTCCTATCCGGAGGTGAAGATTGTGCATCGTGCACCCGTGCAGCAGGTGCGGATCGAAGGCGGTCACGTGACGGGTGTGTTCGTCAATGGTGAATGCGTCACGGCCGACGCGTACATTCTCGCGGTTCCGTTCGAACGGATCGGCGCCTTGGCGCCTGGTCTGCCGATCGATGTGTCTGCGTTCAGTCATGCGCCAATTACCGGTATTCATCTCTGGTTCGACCGCCCGGTGACGGATCTGCCGCATGCGACGCTGCTTGATCGAACGATTCAGTGGATGTTCAACAAACACGAGGGGCGGCACATTCAGATCGTCGTCAGCGCCTCGAGAACGCTCACCGAGATGCCGCGTGGACAAGTCATCGAGCTAGCGCTGAAAGAACTGAAGGAGTTCTTTCCGCAAGTCGCCGACGCGAAACTCGAACACGCTCACGTCGTAAAGGAGGTACGCGCGGTGCTGTCGGCAGTTCCGAACATCGAAGAGCGGCGGCCCTTCAGCGCCACCTCCATTCCCAACCTGTTCCTGGCCGGCGATTGGACGCGATCGGGCTGGCCGGCCATCATGGAAGGCGCGGTGCGCAGCGGCTATCTGGCGGCGGAAGCGGTGATGACGTCGTTCGGCATTTCGTGGAAATTTCTTTTACCCGATATCGGTTAGCGCTGGTTCGCCTTCAGGATCTTCTTTCGGAGGCGAATGGATTTGGGCGTTACTTCGACGAGCTCGTCTTCGCGCACGAATTCGATTGCTTGTTCGAGATTCAAAATGCGAGGTGGAACGAGCCGGATCGCCTCGTCGGAAGTGGAGGCGCGCATGTTGGTCAGCTTCTTCTCCTTGATGATATTGACGTCAAGATCGCTGTCCCGCGAATTTTCGCCGACGATCATGCCTTGATAAACTTCGGTGCCGGGCGGTATGAAAATGACGCCTCGTTCCTGCAAGTTGTAGATCGCGTAGCTGGTTGCCACACCTGGTCGATCCGCGACCAAGGACCCGGTAGGGCGCATCTGGATCTCCCCCTGCCATTCGATGTATCCGTGGAACAGCGAGTTCATAATCGCCATGCCTTTGGTATCGGTGAGCATTTCACTGCGAAGGCCGATCAGACCGCGGGAAGGCACGTGAAATTCGAGACGCACACGGCCGGAGCCGTGATTGACCATTTTGGCCATCTTGCCTTTACGACTGCCGAGCTTTTCGATCACCACGCCGATGAACTCTTCCGGGCAATCGATGACGAGAAGCTCGACGGGCTCGTGCAGGACGCCGTCAATTTTGCGGGTCAGGATTTCGGGGTTTCCGACCTGCAGCTCATAGCCTCCGCGACGCATCATCTCGATGAGAATGGCCAGCTGCAGCTCGCCGCGGCCCATGACTTTGAAGGCATCGGGGCCACCGGCTTCTTCGACGCGGATGGAGACGTTGGTTAACAGCTCCTTGTCGAGCCGGTCACGCAGATGTCGCGATGTGACGAATTCGCCTTCCCGGCCGGCAAACGGCGAGTTGTTGATGGTGAACGTCATCGCAATCGTCGGTTCATCTATCTGGACGTTCGGCAGGGCTTTCGGGGACTCCGCGCTCGTGATGGTCTCGCCTATGGTGATTCCCTCAACGCCGGCGATGGCGAGGATGTCGCCGGGCGCTCCGACGGTTTCATCGACGCGCTTCAAGCCTTCGAAAGAGTAGACCTTGGTGATGCGCGTCTTTTGCAGAGTGCCGTCCAACTTTACGATTCCCACTTCGTCTCCGTGCTTGAGCGTGCCATTGAATACGCGTCCGATGGCGAGGCGCCCGAGGTAATCGCTGTAGTCGAGGTTTGCGACTAAAAGTTGCAGAATGCCGGCGGGCTCTCCATGGGGCGGGGGGATCGATTGGAGAATCGTCTGGAAGAGGGGCTGCAGATTCTGGCTCGAATCACTCATCTCGAGCTTGGCGATGCCCTCTTTGGCATTGGTGTACACAACCGGGAAATCGAGCTGATCCTCTGTGGCATCGAGGTCGATAAAAAGGTCGTAGACCTCGTTTAGCACTTCCTGCACGCGTGCGTCGGGACGGTCGATCTTATTGATGACCAGCACCGGCGGAAGCTTGGCCTCCAGCGCTTTCATCAGTACGTAGCGGGTTTGCGGGAGGGGGCCTTCGCTGGCGTCGACAAGTAACATGACGCCATCCACGATCTTGAGCGCGCGCTCTACTTCCCCGCCGAAATCGCTGTGGCCCGGCGTATCGACGATGTTGATTTTGGTTCCGTGGTAACGAACACCGGTGGTTTTGGCGAGGATGGTGATGCCGCGCTCCCGCTCTAGCTCATTGGAATCCATGACGCGTTCGGCCACTTCTTCATTGGCGCGGAAGATGCCGCTCTGGCGCAACATGCCGTCCACAAGAGTGGTTTTCCCGTGGTCAACGTGCGCAATAATCGCGATGTTGCGCGTGTTGATAACTTTGTTTTCTGCCGACATCAGCAACTTCATGGTCGCATGCACGTATGCGAACCTGTTAACGAAATGCCGGGCGCCGAACCCTTGCCGACGATCGTGATTGTGGGGCGGCCCAACGTCGGAAAATCAACGCTTTTCAACGCGATTCTGGGCAACCGGCGATCGATTGTAGGGGATGAGCCAGGCATCACGCGCGACCGCATCTACGGGGAAGCGGAATACCGCGGCAAGCGATTCGGGCTGATCGATACCGGCGGCATTATTCCGGACGATAAGGCCCTGATCCCGAGCCAGATTCTCAAGCAGGCACGAGTGGCGCTGGATCTTGCCTCGCACATTTTGTACGTCATCGACGGGCGGACGGAGATTACCTCCGCGGATCGGGATCTGGCAAAACTGCTTCGGCCGTTGAGCAAGCCGCTGACGTTGGTGATCAACAAGATTGATGTAAGGGCGCGCGAGGACCTGGTACCGGAGTTCTATTCGATGGGGTTGGGCGATCCTTTCGCGGTTTCGGCCGAGCACAAGATAGGACTCGACGAATTGCTGGAGCATGTGACGGCTCCGTTTCCGCGGGAGGAGCACGAAGAAGAGGAAGCGGAGTCGGAAGGCACCCAGCGGCGCATCAAAATCGCTATCATCGGACGGCCGAATGTGGGGAAGTCGACCATGCTGAATACGTTGGTGGGCGCAGAGCGAGCGATTGTCTCGCCGGTGGCGGGAACGACGCGCGACGCTGTCGACGAAACCATAGAAGAGGGGAACACGACCTTCCGGTTTATCGATACGGCGGGCATTCGCCGCAAGGGCAGAACGACAGAGATGACCGAGAAACTCAGCGTGATCATGGCGCGACGGAATATCCGCATGGCGAACGTGGTGCTGTTGATCATCGATGCCACCGAAGGCGTGGTGGGATCGGACGCGACCATCGCGGGGTACGCGCATGAAGAGGGCCGGGCGGTAATTCTGGTAGTGAATAAGTGGGACGCGGCCGAAGGCAAGAGCAAGCGCGCGTTCACGGAGATGATTCGCGACGAGCTGAAATTTCTGGATTATGCGCCGGTGATTTTCGCCTCGGCGAAAAAGGGCGAGGGGATCCGGCGCATCATGTCAACCATCCGGCACTCGTTCGAGGCGGCTTCGAAGCGTGTCACCACGGGCGAACTGAACCGCTTTATGGAGACCCTGAAATTCGAGAGCGACATCAAGATTTACTACATTACGCAGGCCTCCATTCGGCCGCCGACGTTTGTAGTCTTCACCGACAAGGCGGACAAGATGCACTTTTCGATTGAGCGAGCGCTGATAAACCGTCTGCGCGAACAGTTCGGGTTTGAAGGCACCCCGATCGTGATCAAGACGAAAAGACGATAGGCTGGACATATGGCGACGGTTCCTCACGTGAGCCTGGATGAATACCTCAGCACGGAATATGAGCCGGATTGCGAGTACATAGACGGCGTTCTGGTCGATAGAAACGCGGGCATACGAAAGCACAGCAAGACGCAGGGCCGCCTGACGGTTTGGCTCGGTGCGAGAGAGAACGAGCATGGACATGACGTGCTGGTTGAGCAGCGAGTGCGGACCGGGGCATCGCGCTTTCGCATTCCTGACATCTGCCTTGTCGCCCGAGGAGATTCCGAGGAAATCATCAAGCGCCCTCCTGCGCTGTGGATCGAGATTCTCTCCCCCGAAGACCGCTGGAGCCGCGTGCAGGCCAAGATCTCGGACGCTTTGGCCTTTGGCGTGGGGACGATTTGGATTATCGATCCTATTCCAGCCAAGCCTGGATTGCGATGCAACAAGCTCCGGTGAGCGAAGTGAC
>JAVKSW010000036.1:0-12129 GCA_039583505.1 Bryobacteraceae bacterium
GAGAAGCTCAGTCGCGACGTTGGGCTACAGCGGCCGCTGCAGCCGCCCGGCGAATCACGAAGCGGAACGTTTACCTTCGAGCGCGCCTTCGACATTGCGCCTGGCAACTATACAGCGCACATCGCAGTTTCCGATCAGCAGGGCGCAAACATCAGCGTAAAGAGCATCGCTTTTTCAATTCCCGCGGCCAAGCCGGGCATCGGACTAAGTGACATCAGCCTGGTTGCGCATGCCGAACCGGTAACCAGTTCCGCCGATGCTGACGACCCGTTCCGCGCTGGGCTGAAGCGTATTGTGCCCGAGATTGTTTCCGACGTTCGCCAGAATCCCGAACACGATTTACCTCTCTTTTTCGTCATCTATCCCGACCGAAGAATCACCAACAAACCGCGCCTGGAGCTGGCATTGAGCCGCGACAACCAGCCGCTTGGGACGTTTTCCGTGCAGTTGCCCGACACGCACCCCGGCGAGCCCATTCCTTATGTCACCTCGATTCGCCGCCACTCGCTTCCCGCGGGGTCCTATCGGCTGCTGGCCAGAGTCACGCAGGGAAGCAGCACACGCGAGCAGCCTTTTCCTTTTGTAGTGGAAGGACAGCCGGCGACTGCAACGGCCTCCCTCTCACACGACACAGCCGTCGTGCTTGACGGCAAACAGCTCGCGCCGGAATACGTCACTCATCTCGATTTTCTGGTTCAGCCGAAACTGCTGGAAAGCACGCGGCCGAGCAATCAGCAAATGAAAGAGCTGCTGGACACTGCGCGTGAGCGCGCGCTGGATTACCAACAGGATCTGCCCAATCTAGTTTGCATTGAGAGAACACTGAGGTCCACGGATTCCACGGGGCGTGCGGCTTGGAAGCAAAAGGATGCCATCACCAGGCTGCTGCGCTATAGCGAGGGACGCGAGCATGGGGACATCCTCGCGGTGAATGGGGTGCGAGGATCGCGGATTCGCGGAGCGGACACTGCGATCGGCGGCATCCGCCTAAGCGGCGAGTTCGGTGGGCTGCTCGGCATGGTGTTTTCAGAGCGCGCCCAAGCCGCGGTCGATTGGCAGGGGGTCAGCGAGGTGGATGGCGCGCTGATGCAGGTCTTTCGCTATCGCGTGGCCAGGGAGCACTCCGACTATGCGGTGATCGCCAGCGACGGCCGGCCCGCTCTGCAGACAGCTTACAACGCCTTAGTGTATGTAGACGCAAACACCATGGCGGTGCGAAGGATCTCGGTCGAGGCGCAAGGGATTCCCGCAAATTTCCCGATCCAAGAGTCAGCCATAACTGTGGATTACGATTACGTCCCATTGGGCGGACACGACTACCTGCTGCCGCAGCAGGCGCAGCTTCTCGTGCGAGAACACGCGCATTATCTGAAGAAGAACGACATCAAATTTCTGAACTATCGCCGCTACGGCGCGGAATCGAAGATCAGGTTCCAATAAGCAGGCCTGTTCAACGGCGCCTGGCGGGCACGCGCACTTCGTCCCCATAGTTAGTCACTTTCCAATCCTTGCCGTTGGACGATTCCGCCTGTTCATAGTGAATGTGGTCTTTTCCGTTGAAGACATTCGTGGTGCGGTAATAAGTGGTCTTGCCGCCTTGATCCCAGTTGCTCGAGTAGACCCACCGATCACCGGAAATCTCCAGGTCGCCGCGGCCGGTCGCGCGCCCCTCAGGCACCACGCCCTGGGTATAGTAATGGCCTGGCTTGTTCGCGGCCGGGACGAAGATCATCAGCGATCCCTGTGACCCATTGACGTTCTGCTGACAGACGAAAAATTTGCCGACCAGCGCGCACTCATTGACGATCTCGTCCGGCTTTGCACCCGGAGCAAGATCTTTGCGGGTGGTGTGCCAAGTTCCCGCATACAGCCGCAAGGGCGCATAAACCGGATCAGCCGCCGCAACGGCCGCCTCACTGAGGACGGACGCAGCGGTTAACCCAAGAACCGCGAGCACGATGAAGCGCACGAGCCACCTCCACAAGGTCCATGCTTCCACAGGTCCATGCTTCCACAGGTCCATGCTTCCACAGGTCCATGCTATCGTGCATTTCAGGCGCTCATACTGCCGGTGCGGGCCGTCGGCCTCGGCGAGATTCGGGAGTTCAGCCTTACGAGTTCAGGCATGGTCACCTCTACCGAGACTGCATTCACGGTTGAAACCCATGTTGAAACCCGTGTCGTTACGTTTGCCACTCTAACGCTGGATTGCGGCGTCACACTGATCGACGTTGACGTTGCGTACGAAACATATGGAACGCTGAACTCCGCCAGAATGAACGCTATCCTGGTGCTCCACGCGTTTTCGGGTGATGCTCACGCCGCCGGCATCGGAAAGGATACCGGACAGCCCGGGTGGTGGTCAGCGATGATCGGCCCGGGTCTCGCTTTCGACACTGATCGTTACTTCATTCTCTCTTCGAACGTGCTGGGTGGTTGCCGAGGCACGACGGGGCCGGGATCCCTGGATCCGGCAACCGGCCAGCGCTATGCGATGCATTTTCCCGTCATCACGATCGGCGACATGGTCCGGCTGCAGAAGTTGCTGGTCGAGCATCTCGGCATCGAGCGGCTGTTGGCTGTGGCCGGTGGTTCGATGGGCGGCATGCAAGCGCTGGAATGGGCAGTCGCCTATCCTGACTCTGTGGCGGCGGCCATCCCCATCGCCGCGACATCGCGCCACAGCGCACAACAAATCGCGTTCAACGAGGTTGGCCGGCAAGCAATCATGGCCGATCCCGACTGGAATGAAGGCGACTATTACGACGCAACACCTCCCGCGCGCGGTCTGGCGGTGGCCCGCATGGTCGGTCACATCACTTACATGAGTGACGCTTCGATGCGCCAGAAGTTCGGCCGGCGACTGCAGGACAAGGACGCGTTCGGCTATGACTTCTCCGTCGATTTCGAGGTGGAAAGCTATCTGCGTTATCGCGGCAGCCAGTTCGTTAATCGGTTCGACGCGAACTCGTACCTGTACATCACGAAGGCCATGGATTACTTCGATCTGTCCGCCGGTCGCGGTTCGCTTGCGGCGGCGTTCGATACCGCGCGCGCCCGCTTCCTGGTGCTCAGCTTCAGCTCGGACTGGCTGTACCCCACTTATCAATCGCTTGAAACAGTGAGTGCGCTGCGTAGCCGGAATGTGGACGCCGCATTTTGCGAACTCAGTTCCACTTACGGCCACGACGCGTTCCTGGTCGAGACCAAACAGCAGAGCGAAATGATCGCGGGATTCCTCGATAGCGTTCATCGAGAGGGAACCAGCACTCCACGTCCAGTGCAAGCATCCGAGGCGACACCGCAGATCAGCACTCGCCTGGATTACGCCATGATCGCCGAGCTGGTGGAGCCCGGTTCGCGCGTGCTTGATCTGGGCTGCGGCGAAGGCGAGTTGCTCGCCTGGCTTCGCCACAACAAACGTGTCGAACCGCAGGGCGTGGAGATCGATTCGAATAAAGTTCGACGCGCCATAGCGCGCGGTGTGTCTGTTTATCAGAGCGATATCGAGCAGGGCCTGGCCGACTACCCGGACGCCATCTTCGATTTCGTCATTCTCAGTCAAACATTGCAGGAGATGCGCTATCCGCTTCGCGTGCTGCGCGAGATGCTGCGCGTCGGCCGGCACGCGATTGTGGCATTTCCGAATTTCGGGCATTGGACCACTCGTATCGTGCATCTCGCGAGCGGCCGAGCACCGCGCACGAAACTATTTCCGTACGACTGGTACGAATCGCCGAATCTGCATTTCCTCACTGTCGACGATTTCGTTTCACTGTGCCGCCATCAGAACTGGACGATCGAACGGCAAATGTTTGTGCGGCGTAACCGCAAGGCGCGTTTTCTGCCGAACCTGTTGGCAGAGGTCGCCGTTTTCTCCATCCGGGCAGCGCATTAGCGACAAGCTTTGTTGAAAGGATTGCCTTGCCAACCGCCGTTGAAGAGTACGTACGCCAAAATGAATCGCGTTTTTTGAACGAGCTGCTGGAGTTTCTGCGCATCCCGAGCATCAGCACGCTGCCGGAGCATAAGGATGATGTTGCGCGCGCAGCGCATTTTGTCGCTGAAAGCTTGAAGAGCGCCGGAATCGAGAACGTGGAGGTGATTCCGACGGCGAACCATCCGCTGGTCTACGGCGACTGGCTTCATGCGCCCGGGAAGCCCACGGTGCTTTGCTATGGGCACTACGACGTTCAGCCTCCCGACCCGCTCGAGCTTTGGGAATCACCTCCTTTTGAGCCCAGCATCCGGCAGGGCAACATCTACGCGCGAGGCGCTTGCGACGACAAAGGGCAGATGTACATGCACGTGAAGGCGGCCGAAGCGCTTCGTGCCGTGCGCGGCGGCTCGTTGCCGGTCAACGTGAAGTTTCTGATTGAAGGCGAGGAAGAAATCGGCGGTGAATCCATATCGAAGTACGTTCCGCAGCAGAAACAGAAGCTACAGGCCGACGTAGCGCTGGTTTCCGATACGGAACTTTTTGCGGACGGTGTTCCCACTTTGTGCATCGGCCTTCGCGGACTGCTGTACCTGGAAATCGAAGCGACCGGGCCTGCGCGCGATCTGCATTCCGGGATGTACGGCGGCACGGCGCCGAATGCCGTGTATGGGCTAATTGAGTTGCTGTCCAAAGCCAAAGACGCCGATGGACACATCCAAATTCCGGGCGTCTACGACGATGTTGTCGCGCCGGAGGCAGCAGAAGTGGATAGCTGGGAACGCCTCCCGTTTTCCGAAGAGGAGTTCCTTAAACACGAAGTCGGGGCTTTGCAACTGATCGGCGAGCCTGACCAATCCGTGTTCGCGCGCATGTGGGCGCGGCCTACGTTCGAAGTTCACGGCATTGCCGGAGGCTTCACCGGCGCGGGCGCAAAAACAGTTATTCCTGCGAAGGCGACGGCGAAGGTCAGCATGCGTCTAGTGCCAAAGCAGAATCCGGAGCGCATATTACAGGCAGTAACGCAATGGGTGAAGCGCAACACACCGAAAGGTATCCGGACGGAGGTGCGCGTACTCAGTTGCGGCCCAGCGATTTCCGTGAACCCGAACCACCCCGCAATCGAGACGGCTGCCCGGGCCTTCAGCGCTGAACTCGGCAAGCCCACAGTCTTCATTCGTAGCGGTGGATCAATCCCGATTGTGGGTGAATTCGCAACCGAGCTGGGCATCTCGACGGTGCTGATGGGCTTCGGTCTTCCCGACGACGGTTTGCATTCGCCGAATGAGAAGTACCGGATTGAGAACTATTACAAGGGAATTGTGACGATCGCACGGTTTCTGGAGGAATACGGCAAATAGGCCCTCTAACCGCATCTGCTAAAATTCGAAGTTAGATGCTGCAGGACCTTGCGCTTGCGCTGCGTCTTCAGGCGCTAGATCGCAAGATCGCGAGTCTTGAAAACGAGATCGCGACTCTTCCCAAACACATTTCAGAAATTGAAAAGCGGCTGGATTCGCACACCCGGCGGCTGGAGGCCAACCGCGCGGCGCTCACCGCCAACCAGCGCGACCGTAAGAAGCTGGAAGGCGACATTCAGGTGCACCAGCAGAAGATCTCGAAACTGAAAGATCAAACGCTGCAGGCAAAAACGAACGAGCAATACCGCGCTTTTCAGAATGAGATCGAGTACGCGGAAGGCGAGATCCGCAAGGCCGAAGACCGGATTCTCGATTTCATGGAACAATCGGAACCGCTCGAGAAAAACGTCAAAGCGGCCGAAACCGAGCTAAAAAAAGAGCAGCAACAGGTAGAGGCGGAAAAGAAACGGGCGCGGGAGCGCACCGCCGCGGATGAGAAGGAGCTTGCGGAGCATCGCGAAGAGCGCAAGTCGATCACTGCGCAGATGGACCCAAAGTTCTATGCCGAGTACGAGCGGATCCGGAAGAAGACCAAGAACACGCCTATCGCCGACGCCACCGACGGCCGCTGCGACGGCTGCCAAATTGCCTTGCGGCCACAGTTCTTTCAGGACCTGCGGCGAGGCGACAAGATTATGCAGTGTGAAAGCTGCGGGCGCATCCTCACCTACAATCCCATTGTCGACGTGCCGAGCGACGTTGCGGCGTCGCAGCAGACCGCTTAGCGGGATTTCGAAGCAGTTTTGATATCCTCACGAATTCGGCCAGCCGAGCCGCTGGTCTGGAGGCATTTATGAGGGTGTTCGACAGTTCCGATGTCCGGAACGTGGCTTTGATTGGACATGGGCATTGCGGGAAAACCTCCTTGGCGGCCGCAATGCTGTTTACCGCGGGCGCAACGGACCGCCATTTAAAGGTGGACGAGGGGAACACAACAACCGACTTCGATGAAGAAGAAGTCGCGCGGAAGATGACCATTACCACTGGTTTGGCAGCCTTCGCCTGGCAGAAAACCAAGATCAACATCATCGATACGCCCGGATTCAACATTTTCTTAAACGACACTCGCGCGGCGCTGGCAGCTGCCGATGCGTCACTGGTTCTGCTCGACGGCGTGGCCGGAATCGAGGTCTCCACCGAAAAGGTGTGGCAATTCGCCGAAGAGTTCAAGCTGCCGGCGGCCCTGCTCGTGAACAAGCTCGACCGCGAGCGATCCTCGTTTGAGCGCGTACTGGAGGGCGTGCGCGAGACCTTCGGCAGAATTGCGGTTCCGATTCACTTACCTATCGGCTCCGAGAAGAAATTTAGCGGCGTCATCGATGTTGTTCGGATGCGCGCTTATACGTACAAGCCGGGCGGCGACGGCAAAGCCAAAGAGGCGGACATTCCGGAGTCTCAGGCGCAAGAGGCCGCGAGCGCACATGAGGCGCTGGTGGAGATGATTGCCGAAGGCAACGATGAGCTGCTGGAGGAATTCTTCGCTACCGGCACTTTGCCTATCGAGCACCTGGTGAGCGGACTTCAACAAGCTGTACGCGAACGCCGTATCGTTCCGATTCTTTGCGCGGCCGCTGCCCAGAACATCGGCGCCGACCTGCTGATGCAGTTCGCGGCAGAGATTTTCCCATCGCCTCTGGAGCGTCCTCCGATTGTTGCGACTCAAAATGGCAGCGAGGTAAGTAAGGCCATTACGCCGAACGAGCCGGCATCTATTTTCGTGTTCAAGACCGCGGCGGATCCTTTTGCGGGACGTGTCACGTTTTTCAAAGTCATGTCCGGGACAGTCAAGGACGACGCTCACCTGACGAACATGCGCTCGAACGCGAGCGAGCGCCTGGCCCACATCGCAACTCCTTTCGGCAAGACGATGCAGCCGGTTCCTGAATTGCGCGCCGGCGACATCGGCGCAGTGGCCAAGCTGAAGGAGACGCTGACCGGTGACACGGCGTGCGAGAAGGCGAACTGCGTCGTCTTTCGGCCCATTGAGACTCCCGAACCTTCCATTGCGTATGCCATCTCGGCTAAGACCCGCAATGATGAAGATCGGCTCAGCACGGCACTGTCGAAACTTCTGGAAGAAGACCGTTCGTTGCGCTTCTATCGCGATCCGCAAACCAAAGAGTTTCTGCTCGCAGGCAATGGACAGCAGCACGTGGAAGTAGTTGTGAGCCGGCTGAAACGCCGTTATAGCGTGGAAGTGGAACTGAAGGCGCCGAAGATTCCCTATCGCGAAACGGTGCGCGGCAGCGCAAGCGTGCAGGGGCGGCACAAGAAGCAAACCGGGGGACATGGCCAGTTTGGCGACTGCTGGATCAAACTGGAGCCTTTGCCGCGCGGTGAGAAGTTCCAGTTCGTAAACGATATTTTCGGCGGCTCCATTCCGCGGCAGTACATTCCAGCCGTCGAGAAGGGAATCGTGGAAGCGGCCGAGCAAGGATTCGTCGCTGGTTACCCTGTCACCGATTTCAAAGTAACGCTATATGACGGCTCTTATCACGACGTGGACTCGTCTGAGATGGCGTTCAAGCTGGCTGGCCGGAAAGCGTTTCGCGCGGCAATGCAGCAGGCGAAACCTGCCCTGCTGGAACCCGTCATGAAGGTGGAAGTGGAAACACCAACGGATTTTGCCGGCGACCTGATGAGCGACTTCAACAGCAGGCGGGGGCGCATTTCAGGAATGGACTTGAAGGGGAATATGCAAACCATTCGAGCCCAGGTGCCGATGTCGGAAATGTTGAGCTATCAGAACGACCTGATCTCCATGACGCAGGGCCGCGCTTCGTTCCACATGGAATTCGATCACTACGACTACGTGCCCACGCAGCAAGCCGATAAGATCATCGCCGCGGCCAAGATGCACCTGCGCGTTGAGGAAGAAGAGTAGGTTTGACCCTGCGAGCGTCGTTGTAAACTTAACGCGCGAAAATTGCTTCGAAAACCCGGCGCATTCTGGCGCCGAGGGCGTCGAGGTCATGTTCCAGCGTCGATGCAGTGGGGCGCTCGCTTGTCCAGCGGCTGACTAGTTCCGCAATCATCTCTCGCTCCGGGATCGAAGCCGGTAGCCTCTCTTCGGCGCGTCCGGTAACGACGCGGATGGCGTGATCGAGCGCCCGGAAAAAGGTCGTCGCCTGGAGCAGAAACTCAGCGTCGGCTCGCTCCAGGTGTCCCATTTTTTCGACAATATCGATGCGCTCGGGAGTGTTCAGGCTCTTGAAAAAGAGGCCCGCGCCTTTCAACCGCAGGTACATAAGGATGAAATCCGCATCGTAGTAGCCGCCTTCGCCGGCCTTCAGCGGAGTGGTACTGCCCTGTTCGCGCTGGAGTCTCAGGCGCATCTGCCGCAGGTCCTGTTTGGAGCGGCCGCCTTGGCCATAGCGGCGCCAATCGATTTGCTGAAGTTCGGTCAGGAACTTAAGAGCTCTGTCGGTATCGCCGGCAACGCCGCGCGCTTTCATATACGCGATTCCTTCCCAGGCTTCGGCCTTGTTTGAGAAGTATTCGACGTATTTGGATTCGGTTTGCACCAGCATGCCTTCACGGCCATTAGGGCGCAGGCGGGTATCAATCGAGAGAATGGGGCCTTCGCCGGTGTAGGACGTCAATATGTCGATAAGATGCTCTCCGACGCGTGTCCAGAATCGCTGCCTGGCGGCCTCGCTATCGGGAATGATAAAGAGCAGATCGGCGTCGGAGCCCAGATCGAACTCGCGCATACCCAGCCGCCCAAGCGCCACGACCATCATTTCGTTTTGCGGTTCCTGAAACGGTTTCTCCGCCGTTGCATGAGCCCGCGCGTGCGCGACACCTTGCTCGCGAGCAACGCGGTACGCGCGTGCGATCACGAATTCAGCTAAAGCTGAAGTGCGGTCGAGTGTTTGAAAGACCGGTTCAGGGAGGCAAACACTGGCCGCTTGAATCCGAAACATCTCACGCTTGAAGAAGGGCCGGAACCCGTCAATGTCATTCAACGCCGGAGCGGATGCCTCGAAAGCGGGCCGGCGCTCCGGATCCACTGTCATGCGTTGGATATCGTTCAGCAGCTCAGGGCGGGACGTGAGCTGTTGAGAGAGAAACGGACTAAGCTCGAACATTTGCGCCAGCCAATCGCTCAGCAGCACATCGTGTTCCAGCAATTGCAGCACATCCGGATCGTGTATAGCTTTTTCAAGGAAGCCGGCGAGCGCGGGTTCAGAGCGATGGATGCCGCGAGCGCCGAGACGCTCGGCGAAGCGCGGGGCGGAGTGCTGGACCGAATGGAGAAGCTCGTCGGACACCAGGGCTCTAGGGGGGTGTTCCCGTTGATTCAGAGGCGCATCGGTTATCGAAGAAGATGTCGAGCTCGGCGTATAGTAGAGCGGCCGCTGCGCATGCACGATGCTCTCGTATATGCCTTGCACGTTCTCCAAATGCTGATTCAGAGTGTGCAGGAGCTGGGCGGAGGCTTTGACGGGGAATCGAGGACGCTGCTGAAAACCAGGCATGCGCCGCGCGATTCGTTCGAGATCCGCGGGATTCGACGGGAGCGCGTGGGTCTGCCGATCGTCTTCAAACTGCAGCCGGTGTTCCAGATTGCGCAGAAACTTGTAGGCGTCAGTAAGGCGCGAACACTCGGTTGTGGCGAGCAGGCCTTTGTCTTGCAGCCGAGACAGGGCGAGCAGCGTGCCGCCGTGCCGTATCCACGTCTCGCGCGCGCCATGCAGGCGTTGCAGGCATTGAACGAGGAACTCTATATCGCGAATTCCGCCGCGCGCGAGCTTGACGTCGAGTTCGTCTTTCTTCAGCCGCTTGCGCGCAAGCTTTTCGCTCATTCGCTCGCGGGTCGCCGACATCGCTTCGATGGTCGAAAAGTCCAGAGTTGTTGAGTAAATGGAGGGCTCGACGAAATCGAGCAGCGCCTGCCCAAGCGCCTGGTCGCCGGCCGCCACTCGCGCTTTGATCAGCATCTGCAGCTCCCAATCGCGCGCGCGCTTCGAATAGTAATCCTGGGCGGCGGCAAGAGAGATGCAAACATCGCCGAGCGTGCCCTCCGGCCGCAACCTCAAGTCGACTCGATAGCAAAGGCCCGCCGCGGTGTAAGTGGACAAAAGATTCGTGAGGTGGTTCGCGACCTTCTTGAAAAACTCCTTGTTGGTAATCCGCTGCGGACCGGCAGTGTCTCCATTTTCGCTATACAGAAACATCAGGTCGATATCGGAGCTGTAATTCAGCTCGCGACCTCCGAGCTTCCCTAAGGCGACAACCGCAAACGATGCGGGGGCCGTGTTGCCGGAGGAATCCCGCGTTTCAGGACGTCCGTAACGAGCTTCAAAATCCAGAATCGCGTTTTTCAGCGCGCAGCCCAGGATGGCATCGGCAAGTTCCGAAAGCTCTTCTGTTACTTCAGCAAGCGTGGCAGTTCCCGAAACGTCGCGAAGGACGATGCGCAATAGCTCTCGCCGGCGGAATGACGCCAGATCCGCTGCCGCAGGCGCCGCGACGCCGCGCTGGCGCAGAAAAGTCTCGAGCCGCTGATTGTAGTCAGCGAGTCCGAGGGGACGATCAAAAGCCGCGATGCTCGACAGCCATTCTCCATGCCGCAAAAGCTCCTCGGAAAGAAAATGGCTGAACCCGAAGATAGTGACCAGCCACGCACTACGCTGAGGATTACGAGCGAGTTCATTCGTCAGCTCCGGATAACGAGACGAGAATTCGGCGACGTACTGTGCGACGCGTTCACTATCAACTGAAGTGTCGACCAGTTCTTGAAGTTGGGGGGGCGCCAAAACGGCGATCGTGGGGAGGTGCAACCGGGACGTCATAGTCCGCATGAGTAGCGACCCATAACAGCCGCCAGACAACTTGGTCTACTTCGATTATAGCTTCGTTTTGAGCTTTACAGGCACTGGGCAGAAATACTGAGGAAGTTTCGCGCGCGGCACGACGCGTAAACTCCGAGTACTACTTCGAGAGCGCGACAACCTTCTTCGCCATTGACCAGCGGCTCACGGCGCGTGCGTATTGCGTCGGCGAAGTCGTGGAACTGGCGCTCAAAAGACGTGAGAGCAATCGCCATCGGATCGGAAGAGCCGGATGCAACATTCTGCTCGACCGGCGCTGGGTCCACCCTATTCGCTTGCTCATCTTCGAAAACGTCCCAGGAGGTCAAGCGATCGCCTGAGACGATTCCACAGCCTTTCGTACCGTGAATTTCAATGCGCTCCGGGTAGCCCGGCCAAAATGCAGTCGCGGCTTGAATGACGCCGGTCGCGCCGTTTTCGTACCGGAGCAATGCGTTGACAATGTCTTCCGATTCGATGTTGTGGCGCGCGCCAAGCTGCCACATGCCCGCCACCGCGACGATGGGGCCGATGAGATGCAGCAACAGGTCGACCTGATGGATGGCCTGATTGATGAGAGCGCCACCACCCTCTGTTTCCCAGCTTCCCTTGATAGAACGCGAATAATAGTCATCGCTGCGAAACCACTTTACGTAAGCGTCGGCCTGCAGCAATTTCCCGAGCCGCCCTGCCGCTAGCGCCCGTTTTAAGAACAGCGTCGCGTCGTCGAACCGATGCTGGCTCATGACTCCGAGCACGATGCCGGCGCCGCGCGCAAGTTCGACGATCTGCCGCGCACTCGCCAGATCGGTGGCTATCGGCTTTTGAAGCATGACAGGGCGCTTGATCGCCGCGCATGCTTCGACGGCGGCTAGATGAGAGTTCGGGAAGGTGCAGACATCTACATAATCGAGGCCGGGATAACGGCATAACTCGCCGAAGTCCTGAACAAATT
>JAVKSW010000037.1:0-11953 GCA_039583505.1 Bryobacteraceae bacterium
TTGGCATTGCGAATAAACGTAATGGGCGAATCTTGATCGTAAATCTTGCGGTCCTTCACCGGATCGCCAAGCATCGACTTTTCATATTCCTGCAGTCTCGGGTCCTCGTGCTGCAGCATCGTCAGCCAATTGATGATTCCGTATTCTTCTACCGCGGCGGCCCACACATCCGGCGTTTTGCCGATCGCCATCAGCGTCATGTAGCCGCCGTACGAGCCGCCCGTGATGCCGATGCGCTTCGCATCCACGTACCCGGTTGCGGAAAGAAACTTCGCTGCATACACCTCGTCCTGAAGGTCGCCCCCGCCCAAGTCCTGATGATTCGCATTTTGAAACGCCATTCCGTACCCGGTCGAGCCGCGCGGATTCGGTGCGATACACACATACCCGCGCGAGGCCAGCGCCGCCGCCGTTCGATTGAATGTATCGACAGTCTGCCCCGTCGGTCCTCCGTGCGGCAGAACCACGCCGGCATTCGAGCCATCGCGCTTCAGGTTGAACGGCATCCATAGAAATGCGCTGATGATCTTCCCATCGAAGCTCCGGTAGTGCACCAGGTGAGCGGCGGGCAGCACCTCCGGGTTCAGATCCGCAATCGCCGAAAACGTGATCTGCTGTGCCGAGTGCTTCTGTAAGCCGTAGACCCATAGGTCCGGCGGCCGCTGTGAATCCTGATGAGAAACCAGCAGCCGGTCTCCACTGGGCGAAAACGCCGACGGGTTTCCCTCAAACGACGACACGCCTGCGGGAAAATCTAACGGCTCGGCGCGCATGCTTGCGCGATCCACTACGAATAGCGACGTGCGTCCGTCTTCGTTCACCTCGTACGTGAACCGCGTTCCATCGGGCGAAAAATCACCCGGCCTGGCCTCCCACTGCAGATTCGTCACCCAGGAGAGCTTCTTCGTGGCAATATCGAGCAGCGCCACATTATCGAATCCTCCCTTTTCATCCGAACCGATGAGCGCAGTCGCGCCATCGGGAGAAACAGCGCCCAGAGAATACCGGACGTGCCCTTGATGCGCCGTGAGATTTTCCGCGCGCCCGCTGCTGCACTCGATGCGATACACATCCGAATTCGTCGATCCAGCGTCCGTTCGGACTGCGAACACATATTTCCCATCCTGGCTCCAGGCGGCGACGAACCAGCTCTGCGTGGGGTCCTTTTCGTGCGTCAAGGGCCGTACCGCCCGCGTCTTCCACTCGAGCACGGCCAGGTCCGCAACCGGCGAGCTCTTCGGCTTGGAGCTGAACGCAATCATCGAACCATCCGGCGACCATTGCGCGCCCGTCTCCGAGACCTCAGGCGTCCGTGTCAGATTGACCGCTTCGCCTCCTCCCGCCGGAACCACGTTCAAATCGTAAATCTCCCTTCCGCCGTGATCCTGCTGGTACAGGACCCACTTGCCGTCCGGCGACCAGTGCGCGTTCAGCTCACGATCGTCGGACTCCGAAAGCTGAATCGGCCATCCGCTCTGTGCGGAAACTTTCCATAGATTCAGCCGCCCGGTCAGATTGGTTGTGAAGGCAATCTCTTTTCCATCCGGCGACCACGACGGTCCCCCAACGCTGCGCGTATAGAAGAGGTCGTCTATAGGAAGCACCTGCGCCCCAGGCGCGGATTTCGACACAATGCTTTTGGGATCGGTAATCGCCCGTTCATCGGGAGAACGAACCGCCAGAAGAACCCCACAGCCGGCCACCAGAGATGCAATTCGCAACACCTTCATAAGACTCTGCACGGGCGCTATTCTACCCCGCAGCCGCCCCCACCGGCATATGCCTACCCTAGTACTTACTGAAAATCTAGCCGCTTGTCAGGCCGCGATCTTACTGCGAAGATAGACGGCATTCCCGAACATTATTTGTAGGTTCAGCCCCACAATGCGTCTCTCGCCTCGGCAACTCCCCACGGCCTGCTTCTACGCGCTATCCGTGATCGCACCGCTCACGGCTGCCCCGCCCGATTATTCCAAGGAAGCGGTAGTCATCCAGCAGTTCGCGCAAGAACTCGCCTTCGCCGCGGACGGTACGTCGCGCTTCGAGCAAAGCGCCGTTGTACGTATTCAATCCGAAGCAGGCGTCCGCCAGTTTGGCGTTCTGAACTTCGCCTACGACAACGAGAATCAGTCTGTAGAAGTCATCTACGTGCGGGTCAGGAAGCCGGATGGTAGCCTCGTGCCGACACCAGCGGAGAACGTCCAGGACATCTCGTCCGAGGTCACGCGAGTCGCTCCTACTTACAGCGATCTTCGCGAGAAACAGGTCCCTGTGAAGGCTCTTGGCATAGGAGACACTCTCGAATACAAGGTACGAATCACGCAGACAAAACCCGACATCCCCAACCAGTTTTGGTTTTCACAAAACTTTCTGACCGGTGTCGTCGTGCTGGATGAAACTTTGCGCATCAGCACGCCCGCGAGCGTCTATGTTAAAGTCGCCAGTCCAACTCTAAAGCCGGCCATCAGCGAAGAAGCGGGCCAAAGGATCTATTCCTGGAAAACCACGCAACTCGAGCCGACTCCGCAGGCAAGCGAAAAGAAGAAGCCGGCACCCGCCCCGCCCTTTCCGTCAGTCCAACTGACCACCTTCAAGAGCTGGGATGAGCTGGGCCGCTGGTACGGCCAGTTACAAGCCGATCGCATTCGAGTCACCCCTGCCATTCAGGCCAAAGCAGACGAGTTGACAAAGGGGCGGACGACCAACACCGACAAGCAGCGGGCCATCTACGACTACGTGTCCACTAAGTTCCGTTACATTTCGCTTTCCTTTGGCGTCGGACGTTACCAGGCCCATTCCGCGCAGGACGTGCTCACCAACCAATACGGCGATTGCAAAGATAAGCACACGCTGTTCGCGTCTCTGCTCAAAGCCGCAGGCATCGAAGCCTGGGCCGCATTAATCGGCAGCGGAATCAAGCTTGATCCCGATCTGCCATCTCCGGCGCAGTTCAATCACGTGATTACGGTGATTCCGGAATCCAAAGAATACACCTGGCTCGACACCACGCCGGAAGTTGCGCCTTATGGACTGCTCGAACAATCGTTGCGCGACGTGAAGGCTCTTCTCATCCCAAACAACGGCCCCGCCCTTCTGGTGAACACTCCGCCCGCGCCGCCATTCCTCACTTCGTACATCGTTGACGTGCAGGGCACGTTGAGCTCCGAGGGCACATTCAAAGGTCACTTCGATGTTACGGCGCGTGGTGAAACTGAAGTTGTCTTGAGGACTGCCTTTCACCAGGTGCCGGCTTCCCAATGGCAGGAACTGGTGCAAATACTCGTGCGCTCTGTCGGCTTCGCCGGTACCGTATCCAATGTGGACGTCGACAATCCGGAAAGCCTGGACAAGCCGTTCCATTATTCCTACGATTACCTCCGCGAGAATTACTCCGACTGGGCGAATCGGCGCATCAGTCCTCCGTTCTTCTTCATCCCATTGCCGTTCAGTGAGGATGAGGAGAAGCCCGCCGATCCCATTGAGACGGGCGGCCCGATGGAGATCACCTACCGGGCGAGCATCCATCTTCCAAAAGATTTCGCTGCCCAACTCCCCGACAGCACGAAGGCGCAGGCCGACTTTGCCAGTTACACCAGCAGTTACACCGTGACGAACGATGTTCTCTCAGCCAATCGCCGGTTACTGGTCAATAAAGCCAAACTTCCGCTAAGTGGATGGGGCGACTATCTCAAATTCGCCAAGCAAGTTTCAGACGATCAGAACCAGCTCATTCAGCTTGCCGCATCAACACCTCCGACAAAGGCCGGCGCGGTTGAAAACAACCCGCAGGCTGAGGCGCTCGTCCGGCAAGCGGCTGCTTCCTTAAGGACAGGCGATATAAACGGAGCGCGCTATGCTCTCGAGCAAGCGGAGCATCTTAATCCCAAACAACTCGGCCTATGGATCGACTACGCAACGGTGTACATGCTGACGAAACAACCCGAGAAGGCGCTTGAGGCGGCTCGGAAGGAGATCGAATATCACTCGGACAGTGCGATTGCGTACGGCGCTGTCGGTCAATTACAAGCCTCGCTCGGGCACCGCGAGCAAGCTATTGATGCATTGCGTACTTTTGTCAAGCTATCGCCCGATGACCCGAATGGAGTGTGGTATCTCGCATCACTTCTCAATGAAAGCAAGCGTTATAAAGAAGTGCCCGAGCTCGTCCAGAAGGCACTCGAGAAAACGCCCGATAACTCGAGGTTGCAGCTCGTGCTGTCAGAAGCATTGCTGCGCGACGGCCGCAAAGACGAAGGCTTGGCCCTCGTCCACAAAATCGCCGACAGTTCCTTCGATGGAAACATTCTCAACAACTTGGCCTGGACACTGGCTGACACCAGTACAGACCTCATGCTGGCGAAACAGTACGCCGAAAAATCGGTTTCTATCCTCGAAAATGAATCGAAGCAGTGCTCGCTCGAAACTCTAACCAATCAGGACCTGCAGCGCGTCATCGCTCTTGCCGCGGCTTGGGACACACTCGGCTGGGTCTATTTCCGTTCAGCCGATATGCAAGCGGCAGAGAAGTACATCGAGGCGTCTTGGCTTCTCAGCGAAAGGGGCGACGTCTCCGACCACCTGGGTCAGATTTACGAACAGCAAGGTAAGCATCAGGAGGCCATTCATAGTTGGCAACTGGCCCTTGCAGCGGATAGCAAGCTTGAGGACACACGCGAGCGGTTGCGCAAGCTGGGAGCCTCAGCCGATCCATACCGGCCCCGACTGGTCCACCGGACCAAAGCCTCCGCTCCTGTCTCTCCCGCACCCCTTACGCCCGGCGAGGAACTCAGCAAGCTGAGAGCTGCAATGGTGCCGGATCTGCCCAAACAGGAAGGCAGCGCCGAGTTTTTCGTACTGTTTTCATCCGGGAAAGTGGAGGACGTTCAATTCATCAGCGGCGCCGACGCGCTGAAATCTGGCGGACCCGCCCTCCTGAAAGCTCGTTACGATCTTCCGTTCCCTGACAACGGTCCTGAAAAAATCGCCCGGCGCGGCATTCTCTCGTGCTCGAGGTACACGTCTCCAAGCTGCGAGTTCGTGATGTTTAATCCCGCCACAACTCGGAAGTGATGGCCCGCGTTCAACCAGTCAGTCGTAGATGCAGACGAATCGGGTAGTGAGCGGCGCGATTCCCACTTCGAGCGCCCACGCCGATCTCAGGGCTTCGTTCGCCGCATCGCTCCCCGGTCCCGTCATCATCGCCTCCCGGTAGTACCGCAGGGCTTCGTGGTACGCGCGCTTCGTCTGCGGCATATATTTCGCCGCATCGAATGGATCGCCGCCGGCGCCGTTTGCCACTGCAATAATGTCCCGGTATGCATCCCCGATGGCCAGCAGCACCTTCGTCCGTATGGTCCAATGCGGATGCTCCCTCAGATAGGGCGGCGCTCGCACGATCACCTCTTGGAATCCTTCCTCCTGCCCCGCGCAGCAGCAAGAAGGGTGGAACGACTGAGTCAGCAAATAGAGAAACGCCTGTTGCCCAGCCTCACTGTCCGGGGCTACCCGAAACGCTTCCTGTATCCAATCGCGGTTGTACTCGTAGCCTCCTGCAAGGTCAGCATCCACGAAATCCGCTCCTGCGGCTGCAAGCTTCGCGCGCAGCGGTGCCGTCTCTTGCTCCTCTTCTTGTACTCGTACGCTCGCCGGCACATCGGTGCTCGCGGGCGGCGCTGTGGATAACGGCACGTGAACCAGCACATTATCTGCCGCATACAGCGCCTTGGCCCGCTTCTCCGGCTCCAACCTACGGCTCTGCTTCACCCAGTCAACCAGAAACGGTGCGATCGTTTGTATGTTTGGCGGTTCCCTCGGCGGACCTGTCATTTGCCACTTGTCCACCTCACTGATTAGCGCTTGCATCCGCTGCACGGCACCGGACGGCAGACCCGACTCAGCCGCAAAGCGCAGCGCCCGTTCAGCCTGCGCTTCAATCTCGCCACGCCAATCAATGGCCGCCGCCTTCTGCGCTTCCGCCGTTAGCGCCAGGCCGATCAACATTCTGTCTTTCGCCGACCACGCGACCACCCAGCGCGATCCGCCGCTCCGCCAGTCGAGACCCTGCGTCCATGCCGCAGAATTCCACAACGCATAGGGCTCGCTCAGGTCCGCGCGGAAGATTCGTCCTCTCCCCAGCGTCCGCGCGATGTCTTGCTGTATCTGCGGTAACGTTTTCTCCAGCCCACCCGCTCCCGGCGGGCTTTCGATCAAAACCTCGCCCAGCACGCACTGCTTCGTCAGTTCAGGATGCGGAGCATCGTCGCCCGGCAATCGAAGCTCACTTGCGGGAGGTACGGCGAAAAACGCGCGCTCCGTCAGCGCCGCGGATGCCCATGCGAACTGCTCGCGAGCCACGCCGCACCATGTGCCGCCCACCACATTGAGATCGCTGGCCTGTTCCGAATAGCGTTCAAACGTAGCCGATCGGTGCGCGGCCATCCAATCTCTCACGTTCACCGGCGTTTGTACCGCCAGCAACTCTGTTGCTACACGCTCCCGCGCCTGTGCGCACGCACCGGCGACGACCAGGAGCGCGCAAACCGTATCCGTCAAAACGCTTGGGATTCTCACCCCCTCGAAGGCGTACGCCCGAGCATGCCAATCGTATGCAGCCACTCCGTCGCCAATCTGGGCCATTGCGTCACCGGCAGCGCGCTAGGCCTCAGCCCATAACCGTGGCCGCCGTGCGCAAACACGTGCATCTCCGCCGGCACCTTGGCCTGTTTCAGAGCTTCGTAGTAGACGGTCGCATTCTCCACATGAACCGGATCGTCTTCCGCCTGCACTAGAAAGGTCGGTGGCGTCCCGGCAGTGGGCCTCACTTCCGGACCAAGCTGCTGGAGATCCGGCGCATGCACCAACCCTCCCGGATAGATCATCAGCACGAAATCAGGTTGTGCGTTCAACTGGTCTGCCGAGTCGGCCGCTTGATACGCTGCTGCACTCGCATGATTGCTCAACACTGCAGCCAGATGTCCTCCGGCGGAGAATCCCAGCACTCCCACGCGATTCCCGTCCAGTTTCCAATCCGCGGCGTGCTGGCGCGCCAGCCGAACGGCACGTTGCGCATCGGCGAGATCTTCCGAATACTTTGGATAAGGCCCGGCATTCGGCACGCGATACTTCAGCAGCACGCACGTGACACCCACCGAATTGAGCCAGTCGCAAACTTCGGTGCCTTCCAGATCATACGCCAGGATTCGGTAACCTCCTCCTGGAAAAACGACGATGGCCGCCCCGCTGTTGTTTCCGGCGGGCGCCGGATACACCGTAATCGTCGGATCCGAAACACCGGTCAGTCTCTGTACGCGTTTGCCGGCGACGAGATCGTCTTTGCCGGTAGTCGTGTCATGCTCCTGCTGGTTCGCAGCACTCGCCACCGCAGCCCCCGGCCATAGCCGCAGCGGGGTCTGCGCAACGGCGCCTTGTTCAGTCAGCAGCAACGATGAAATTGCGAATAGCGGAAACAGTAGCGAGCGCACTGCTACATCCTACTGCTTCCCCTCGCCGGGAAGTGCCGGCACGCAAGGGTTGGCACTCTCAACCGATCAAAACGTGAGTTTGCCCGCCAGGCTGATCAGGCGCGCCCCGGTCGCGCTCGTCACCAGGCCAAAGCTGGAGCTGCCCAGCGTCGTATTCGGGTTCGCAAACTGCGGCGTGTTGGTGGCGTGAAACCATTCGCTACGAAGTTCGAGTCCCAGCCTTTCGGTCAACTGGATCCTGCGGAACAGCGAGGCATCCAGGTTGAAGAAATCAGGACCCGACGAAACATAGTTGCCGACATTGCCTTGCGTTCCGGGCGCGGGCACCGAAAAAAGTCCGGTGTTAAACCAAGGCTTGGTATCGATTCCATAAAGCTTCTGGAACGGACCGTTAATGTTAGGGAACGCCTGATTGCCCGGAGTATTGAAGGCCGCGCAAGTGCACGAAAAATTCAGCGGGAAGCCGGTAGCACATTCCCAGATGCCAGCGAACTCCCATCCGCCGAGCAGCTTGCTCGCAAATCCGCTGTTCACCAGCCGCTGTCCCTTGCCGAACGGAAGCCGCCAGGTGAAGCTCTGATTGAAGATGTGTGTCTGGTTGAAATCGGTGGCGGCCCAATCGCGCCGTTGGTTCACGTAATCGAGAAGTCCGTTCGGGTAGGCGCTGTTCTGAGCAAGATAACCAAGCGCGCGACTCCAGGTGTAGGACGTGGTGACTGCGAAATCGCTGGAAAATCTGTGGTCGAGTTTCACCTGCAGCGAGTTGTAACGGGAACTGTAACCGGCGAAGAACTCGCTCGTTGTCGCGGTCCGTCCGAACGGGCCATATTCAGGCTGGCCCGCGGCTCCCGCTCCATACGCGACAGCGGCGTTCAGGTTATAGTCGATCGGCGTGTCAATTCCGCGATTGCCGACATACGCAACGTCCAGCGCCCAGTTGCCCGGCAGATCACGCTCGTAAGCCAGATTCCACGTCATCAGATACGGATTCTTCCACTTCGTGTTCACCGCGTAATAGCTTTGATTGAGCAGCGATGGAGTATTAGCCGCTATGATTCCGCTGGCGGGAGCCACGTAAGGGGGCAGCGCGGGAAATCCTCCCGTGAAAGAAGCCGCGGTCGTGCCCGAGACCAGCGCCGGACCGTAGCTGCTGAGACTGCTGAACTGTTGGATCGGTTCAATCGGATAGTTGTAGGCGTACAGATCTATCGGAAAGGTCATGTAGCTCATTCCGAACCCGGCGCGCAGCACGCTGTCGGAAGAAAGACGGTATGCGACACCCACGCGCGGTCCAAAATTGTGGTAGTCCGCGTTCACTCCCAGATCGCGCGGAACCGAGCCGATACCCGCCAGCTCGAGCGTATTGTTGCTCGGATTGTAATTGGAAAAGCCACCCGCGAAGTGAGGAGTCGGCGGCCCATAATACTCCCAGCGCAGCCCCAGATTGAGCGTCAATTTCGGGTTAACCTGCCATTTGTCGCCTACATAAACAAATAGCTGATTCTGCCGGTAGGCCGGGAAGATGTTCGCGTATCCGCGGTTGATCGAACTCGGCACATCCAGCAGGAAACTGGCGAACGCGTTGGCGAAGCCGGACGCCGGGCCGCCATTGAGCGCGGTGGGACCGGCCGCAAAATTGAATGCCCCCGACGGTTGATTCACCAACAGCAAATCGTCACGCACGCGATGATAGTCGCCGCCCCATTCGACCGTGTGATTGCCGGCGACCTTCGTCCAGTTGTCCACTCCTTCGAGGATGGTTCCTGCCCGCACCCACGGCAGGCTGCCGGAAACTCCGAGTAACGGATCGGAAAATCCTTCGCCCGTAATCGCGCTGATGCCGCTGGTGAACGGACTGAGATTCGCGCCCGGAATGCCTACCTGGGTAGACAGATCCTGGCCGTAGCCGACTCCATAAGCGACGTTATCGAAGCGGCTCACCCCGACGCGCGCCTCCGAGAGCAGGGTAGACGAAAAACTGTGGACCCAGTTTATGCCGGTTGAATAGGTTTTGTCGCTGCCCGTTCCCTCCACTCCTCCCAGCCCGCCGCTCGGAAGCGGGCCGCCCACATTGCCGAAAATACCCGGCTGGCTGAGGGTTGGATCGGCAAAACTGAAACGTCCGGAGAGATGGTCGTTGTTGCCGAAAAAACGATCGATCTTTACGTCGAGGTCCGGCGTGTTCTGGATGAACCCGCTGCTGGTGAGGAGATTGTTTTGATACGGCTTGGTCCCCGATAGATTCTGATTGTTGTTGGGCAGGGGAACGAATGACAGCAGTTTGAGAGCAACGTTGTTCAGGCGATTGGGCGGGATGATATTGCCCGGAAACTGTGTTCGCCCGGTCCCGCAAAGTTTGGCGTTCCCGCCGGCGAAGCAGTCCGCCGTGTCTCCAGTTGCCGGATCGTAGATCGGCGTTAAAGCGGGATTGCTGAAATTGCCGGCGCGGATATCGGCCGTCGGAACGTTCAACTGGTAGGATTCGCCGGTGCGCTGGCGGTGCTCCAGGAAATCGACGAAGAAGAATGTTCTCCCCTTCTGGATCGGTCCGCCGACGTTCCCCCCGAAATAGTTGTCCACGATGTGCGGGAAATTGAACGCGTGTCCGTTCGTCCCGCGCTGAAAAAAATTCCGGGCGTCAAGCGAATTCCCCTGATAGAACTCGTACCCCTCGCCGTGAAACTGGTTCGTGCCGGACTTAACAATTACGTTCGTGACGGCTCCCAGTGCCGACCCCTGCTGAGGATCGTAGTTGCTCGTCGAAATATCCACTTCCTGAATCGCTTCGATCGGTGGAATGTAAATCTGCAGCAGATTGGTGCGCTGGTTATCGTCGATTCCTTCTATGTCGAAATCGTTATAGAGGCTCGAGTTGCCGTTGACCGTCGATGCCATGCTGTTCTGCGGATTGAAGAACGTGGAGTGGTCTCGGACCGCAACCCCGGCGCCGGGCGCCAGGTTCAACAGGTTCTGGAAATTGCGGCCGGTGCTGAGCGGCAGCTCCGCTGTCTGCGCAGTGTCGATTTTTCTGCCGGTATCGGCCGTATCGGTCTGGAGCATCGGTGTGGTCTCGCTCGACACATTGACGGTCTGTGTCAGTGTTCCGGGGTTAAGCGTTACATCCACGCGTGCGGTGCTGTCCGCGAAAAGCGCTACGTTCATGCGCTCCGCAGTTGCGAATCCGGCTTTTTGCGCGGAAACTTTGTAGGTCCCGGGTGGAAGGTCGGGAACGGAATAGTATCCGCTCTCGTCGCTTTGAAACGAGTGGCTCACGCTGGTGTTCACTTCGGTGATTGTTACCGAAGCGCCCGGTATCCCCGCACCTGAGCTATCTGATACCGTACCGACGATGGTTCCGTTCACCTTCTGGGCTCTTGCGGCAAGGGCACAGAGCAAAAGTCCAAGTACGAGAGCAGTGGCGCGGGCGCTACGGAAAATCTGCAGGCTCATAAGATAGAAAATGCTCCCATATGCCAGCTATGTCAACACTGAATTCCAGATATTTTGGGTTAGAGATTTTTGAAAGGCGTGAGGACAATGAATTCTAGATTCTCCAGAAGAAGTCTTGTGAAGGGGATGGGATCGGCTGCGTTGCTGCCGCCGATGCTCTCGGCGTTTGCGGAAGAGCCAGCTAAATGGACGCCGGGTGCGGGCATGCCGCAGGAAGCGCCCGGAACACCCCACATCGCCTGTCCCATCAATGTGCGAAACGTCACCCCGGGGGCGATCCGGGAAGTGAAACAGATCGGCGTCAATCACGTGCTCTCCGGCGGCCCGCGCATGCCCTGGGAAGAGGCGGAGTTGCGGAGCATCGTGGACAAGCTGAAGGAGGGCGGCCTCTCGCTGGGCAACCTGATGATCGGCGGGTTCCCGAACACGATTTACGGACGGCCCGGCCGCGAGGAAGAAATTGAGAAGCTCAAAACTTCTATTCGCGCCGCAGGCAAAGTCGGGCTGCCCGTCATTGAATATAACTTCTACGCGCATCGCGCCATCGAAGGCTATTACGAGCAGGATGGCAGAGGCGGCGCGGGACTTACTGCTTTCAGTGCCGACAAGGTGAAAGATTTGCCCCCGCTGCCGCAAGAGGGCGCGCATACCTTGGATGAGATGTGGCGCAACATCACTTATTTCTTGAAGGCCGTCATACCGGTCGCGGAGCAGTCGAACGTTCGGTTGGCGTTGCATCCTAACGATCCGCCGGTCGCCATCAGTCGCGGATCGGGACAGATTATGGGTACCGTGGAGGGTTGGAAACATCTGATCGGCATTGTGGACAGCCCCGCCAACGGCATCACCTTCGACTGCGGAGTCACGCGCGAGATGGGGCACGATCCGGTGAAGGTCTGCGAGTATTTCGGATCGCGTGACCGCATCAATCACGTGCACTATCGCAATGTCCGTGTGCGCAAGCCTTACGACGAATACACCGAGGTGTTTATCGACGAGGGCGAGAACAATATGCTGGCCGT
>JAVKSW010000038.1:0-11930 GCA_039583505.1 Bryobacteraceae bacterium
GTGCTGGATGCCGCCGCGTGTCGCGATAGGAACCAATGGCCTGATACACCGCTCCGCCCGCGATCAACGCAGCCGCAACCAGAAGGAAGATCACGCGGCCTCGCGCGTCAGTCAGCGACCATGACTTGGCCGGGCAGGATCGGCCGTGTGCGTGGCAGCGCGCCGAGCGCGGCAGCCGCGCCCATTGCGACCAGCACCAACGCAAAGCCGGTCAGCTTCCATACATCGGCGGCATGCGTGCGTGGCAATGCCTTCCAGAGTGCCAGTAGCACTGCTTGCGCCGAAGTCACCGCCCACACCGCTCCATAGAAATACCGCCGCTCGATTCCTTCGTCTTTTGTCGAACGCCCTACGCGAGGCAGCGCTCCTGATAAACCAAGCCCCATTACCAGCAAAAAAACAGGAAGATAGCCGTGCGCATAAATCTGTTTCAGGTACCATCTGCCGGTCGCGACCGCAACAATCAACCCGATAAGATTCAACATTGCGAAATTCAACAGAGCGTTCCAGGCAAAGATGTAGCACACGCGTCGATAGAGCGGATTCGGCCGGTCCTCGCAGAACCGCAGGATATACGGGCGCGGCTCCACGCCGGGAAGTTGCCCGTATAGCCCCGCAATACCCGTCCCGAGCATCACACCGAGCAGCCAAATCCCGTTTCGAGAGTTAGGACCGCCGGCAAACAAATCGAACGTCAGCGGGCCTGGCGCCAGGAAGAACACCCAAATCCAAATGGGCCAGTGCGCCACCCGATACCAGGTCTTATTTCTCTCGCGGATCCGGCGTTGGTGCGCGTACTCCACTTTGAGCGCGTAAGGCATCCCTGGACAAATCGTACTATTGTCCGGCGCTCGTTCGTTCTCTTGTCTGCCACCAGGTAGCTCCAAAGCTTGCCACGATAATCAACGTTCCTCCCAGCAGCGCCAGCGCGCTCGGCCGCTCTCCGTGAATCAACCACGTCCAGATTGGATTGAATACCGGCTCTATCAGCAGCAGTGTTGCCGCCTCCAATCCGGGCACGTACCGGATGGAATGCGCCAAAGCGGTGTAGGCCAGCCCGATTTGAAATATCCCGAGATAGAGCAAGACAGCAGCATCCGTAAATGCTATGCGAGTGATGTGCAACGCGAACGGCAGGCAGGCTAGAAATGCAAGCAGATTCCCCGCCGTCACAATTGTGGTCGGTGACTCTGCATCATCGCCTCGCTTAGCCACCCAGCGCAAACCAGTCAGCGTTACGGCCCAACTCAGGCCGGTGCAAAGGCCCAGCAGATTTCCCAGGCTCGGATTGGGCGCGGTCGCGGCAGCCCGTTCTGTGCCAAACAGCAGTAGGATCGCCCCCACGGCTACCGCGGCTATCACGAACAAGTCAACACGCCGAATGGGCTCGCGGAGCAGCAGCGGTCCCAGCACCAGCAGATACAAAGGTGCAGTCGATTGAAGAAAAATAGCGTTCGCCGACGTAGTCATTTTCGTCGCCAGCACAAACAGCACCAGCGTCGCGGCGTAGGCAATGCCCACGAGCCAGGTTCGCGGCCGCCACCCCCGCCGCGCTTGGGGAAGCAGCGCAAACAGTGTCACGGCGGCTGTTGCCGACCGGAAACACGCGATCTGCCAACTCGTGAGCGAACATGCCTTTATGGCTGCCCCACCGGTCGAGAATAGAAACGCGGCGCTGAAAAGCAACAACCGGTTGACAATCCTGGATTCGCCGGCCTTCGAGCTGACTATTGTCCCGCGACGCAGCACAAACACGCTACGGTGCAAGCACCGCTCCCGTGTTCGGAAGTCCAAGGTGGAAGCGCAGACGATCGTATTCGACCAGCGGGGCGAACACATCCGGTTCGCTCAGCGGCCAAACGGAGCTGCGCGCCGCAGCCGATCCCACCCGATCCAGCAGAGCGTTCACCGCGCGACGAGCCGCTTCATTGGCGGCCTCCATGCAAGCTACGTCGGTGTTCGTCTTCACGTAATCGGAAGCTAGAAACAGATTTGAAATCTCGGTGAAAGCGTCCGGGCGGTATTGCAATGAACCGGACGTGTTGATCATCAACGGCTCCAGATTCGTCACACCCGTTGGGTTCGGGAATTGGACATCGGGGTCCAAGAACCAGCTCAGGAGATTGTCATCGCGAATAACCTCGGCACCCGCAACATTGATATGAACTTTGATCTGTTCCCAAACTTCACTCTTGATCTCCTCGGCTGAGCACTGCATCGCGGTTTGGCCGTACACAATGCCCGGTGTTTCCCAATCGGAAATATCGACCGAGAGGATGCCTCCCACCCGGCCATCGCCGAATCCCGCGAGCGCGTTCGGCTGCCAGAACTGGCGCTGCGAAATCGACGTAATCGCCCACGGCGAATCGGCGTAGAGCGTATGTCCAAAGTCCAGGGGAACATCCTGCGCGAGATAGAACTGAATCCCATTCATCCAGGCCGTGTGCAGTTTCCCAAGGCTGGCGAGTGACGGAGCCAGCACTTTCAAGGCATCGTCCACGAGCGTGGTCATGACCTCGACGGGCAAAGCGGAAATATAGTAATCAGCCGTGATCTCGCGTCTTTCACCGGCGCTCTCGGCAGTCACGGACTCAATCCCGCCAGGCGAAGTGTTGAAGCTCTGAACCACGGTTCCGCTCTCGAAGTCGACGCCGCACTGCTTGAGATAGCTGATCCAGGGTGCCAGCCAGACGTCGTTCGTCGGTCCGTTCAGGAGGCGGTCAAATCCTCCCGATGTCAGAAGGCCAAACAGCAACTGCAGCAAGGTATAGCCCACCGTGCGAGTGCTTCCCTCCTGCGCCCGAACCGCAACAAGAGATCGGGTCAGCCCCTTGCCAAGCAAAGTCTGGTAGGCGGAGGAGCGGTTGGCCGCGTCGATAAAGGTCCACCATGGAATCAGTTCATACTCGGCAATTCGTCTTTCCGGACAGCTCGTGAGCAAGGTCAAAAGCCGATCGACGAAGAACAGAACCTCTTCATCGGGAACTCCAATGCCGCTGAACGCATCCCGCAACGCCAACGCCCACTCTTCCATGCTCTGGGGAAGCCGCGCGTCGAGAATAAGGGGAGGCATACCGGCGCGGGCCACATGGATGCGCGTCGCGTGGACGAGATTGTTGAAGGCGCTGACGTTCCCCGGAATCGGAATCCGCATCATTGTATCGGGCAGATGCCGATAGAACGCCGGGAAAAAGCGGAAGCCGTGTTCGCCCGGCAGATCTTTACGGCCGCCGGTCCCGGTATTCGGCACGGACAGACTGCGAGCTTTCCCCCCGAACTGATTCTTCGCCTCGTAAACCGAAACTGCAAAGCCGCGTTCCACCAATTCATGCGCGGCGCTCAGGCCTCCCACGCCGCCGCCGAGAACTGCAACCCGAATAGCCATGACGGGTACCTATCGTACTCCTATGGGCCGCCGGCCGACGCCATCCTTTAGCATTTTTCAATCGGTTCTTTGATAAGACTCGGTTGACTCGAAGCAGCGCCGCCTCTATAGTCCGAACTGCGGACCTCGGGTCCGCGTCGGCCTTGCTGAAGGGGGTGGTCATGAGATTCGGCTCATTCTGGACATTAATAACGCTCGGTCTTGTCATTACTGCGACGTCGCCCGTTCAGGCGCAGAGCCAGGGACCGGCTCCGATTGCATGCATGATCGGCGGCATTGCCCGGACGGTGACACCCTCAGGCGACGTCACCACGGATACCACGAATATTCAAGACGCAATGGACGCCTGCACCACCGTGGGCGCGGCAGCCGGACGGCCTGTCTATGTCCAACTGCAATCCGGTAGCTATACCATCAAACCCATTGTGATGAGATCGTACGTCTACCTCCTGATCCCGTCTGGCGTTACCGTGAACGCCTCCACAAACACGGCCGATTACCAGATTGCCGGCTCCAACACCTGCGGTAGTGTCAGTTCGTCGAGCAGCGGCTGTAAACCCCTCATCAGCGCCGGAAATTATTCACAACCTGCCGCCAGCTACAGCGGAATCATCGGCAGCAGGGCCGTTGGCCTCATGGGTGGCACAATCGACGGACATGGCTGGGACGTGACTTCGAATGGCAGCAGTTGGTGGCAGGTCGCGGTCGCGGCGAAGGGGCTAGGCAAGAACCAGGTCTGTCCGCGGCTGATCGAGTTCGACAAAGGTCAGAACATCGTCCTGCGCGACATCAAGCTCGAAGATTCACCATACTTCCATGTCGTCTTCAGTCAGTGCGCCCATGTCACGGCTCAGGATGTCACCATAATTGCCCCCAGTAATTTGGCCCCCGCCGGTTCCGGTACTCCGTATAACACTGACGGCATCGATCCTATCTCTTCTACCTTTGTGTCCATCACGAACAGCCACATCACCGATGGCGATGACAATGTCGCCATCACTGCGGCAAGCAAGGGACCCAGCCACGACATCACCATCCAGAACAATCACTTCGGACCCGGCCATGGTGTCAGCATCGGCAGCGGCACCAACAGTGGTGTCTACAACATTTACGTCAAGGATGCTTTCTTCAATGGCACCGACAACGGGCTGCGCGTGAAGTCCGCCAGCTCCGAGGGCGGCGAAGTGCACGCGATTTACTACGACACTATCTGCATGAAGGCCATCAACACAGGTTCAAAGAGTTCGAAGAACGGCGCCATCATTCTCGATACCCAGTACTCGAGTAGCACCGGCACTCTATATCCCTACTACCACGACATCCACTATCACGACATCTATTCCGATACCGACTCGGCCACCATCGCAGGCAAGGCATGGGATAACGTGCGATTGAACGGCGCCGACAGCCTTTCCACTCAGCCTATCGCTAATATTTCCTTCTACAACGTCAACTTCAACGAAGCGAAGACGGCAACCGCCGCGGTCAACATCGATCCCAGCAGCATTTACGTCTATTCGAATTCAGTGAATCTCACCATACCGGGCGTTTCGGTCACTCCCGCTCCTTCGGTGGATCCTTTCTTCAAGGAGACTGCGAACCCCAATATCGTGAGCTTCTGCCAGCAGCAAAACCCCTAAGGAAAAGCAGGCATTATGCGCATCTCTAACCTCATATTCATTTCATTCGCTTCTTTCGCCGCCGTCTCGACTCTGATGGCCGCGCCGATTGACGTCACGTACACGGTCACCGGAACCAGCGGCGACTTTACGCTCGATTTCAGTTTCACCAACAACGAGACCGGAACGGATCAGGCCGTTTATTACCTCGGTGTCTCTCTGGATCCTGCCCTGGGCTTGTCGAACATTGTGGCCAGCCCAGGTCCGTACTCTCCCGACGGGACATACGCAGACAGCAGTTCCGGCCCTAGTATTCTTTACAACGACGTTTGGCTGGATTCCACCGCATCTAACCTGACGCCTGGCGAAACGCTGTCCGGGTTCGACGTCCAGGTGTTGAGCGCGACGGCGCCGCAAGCTGTCCCGTGGTTCGCCTTCAGCACCGGAAATCTTCCTTACACCGGCAGTGGAAACCTCAGCACCGATCCCTATAATCCCGAGTTCGAAGGGGTGGCGGCGCCCGAACCGGCTTCCGGCATGATGTTGTTACCCGCCGTCATCGGTGCATTCATGCTCTTCCGCTTGCGAAAAGCCATGACGTCTTCGCGGGGCCGATAGCGGCATTCCGCGATCATTGTACACGTTCGGCGCACTAGATCAGTGCCGCGCGGCCCAAATCTCCAGCCTATTTTGGATATCCTCGACTGCGGCGAGCCGCAGCGTATCGTCCTGACCCTGCAGCGCGATACCGAAAGCCCGGCCCTGTCCTCCCAGACCCACCGAGATTTGTCATCTACCGGCGATAGCGATCTGACGTTTCCGATCTGTGCGAAGTGCTGCCTGTGACAATCAGTTAGGTATCTCTCTGTTCTTTTTGAAACTTCCACACCCTCAAGCTCCTCCTACTTGCGTCCATTCCATGCCGATTTCTGTCAAGTCCGTACCCTGCAAAATTGCACGAACCAAGACCGTTCCTCGCTACAGGCACGGAAAGGGCTGAGCGTCAATGAAAGTTCATCTCATTAACCCGAGCGACAAGTCCTTCGGGACAGCGGTAATTACTCCTCGCTGGCTGTATGTCCTCGCAGCCGCTACTCCGGAGTTTTTCGGAGACGCCCTGATTTGCGACGAGACCCTGGAACAACTCGATCCTTCACGGGTCAACCCCGGCGATGCGGTGGGAATTGGTATCCACACCGGAAATGCACTCCGCGGTTACGAGCTCGGCAGACTGGTCCGGGAGCGCGGCGCGTGGGTGATTTTCGGCGGAATACACGCGACTTTGTACCCGGAAGAGGCCTTGCGATTAGGAAGCGCTCATTCGGTAGTCAAGGGCGATGGCGATGTGGCTTGGGCAGAAGTTTTGAACGCTTGTAGGAGTGATGGGCCCGCTGCGATCTACGAAGGCGGGAAGATCGAACCCGATCGTTTTTTGCCGGCCCGTTGGGATCTGCTTCCGGACGACAGCTACATGTGGGCTTCCGTTCAGACCATTCGAGGATGCCCAAAGCACTGCTCGTTCTGCTCCGTCTGGCGCACCGACGGCCAGCATCCCAGGCAGCGGGCCTCCGACGGCGTTGTCGGGGAAATCGTGCAGCTTCGTCGCAAGGGGTTCCGCTTCATCGCGTTGGCCGACGATAACTTTTACCCGGTTACATTGACGGATCTGCGATTGGCCGAACGGCAAAACAATCAGCGCAGGCTGAGCGAACTTCGCGCGGTTCGCGAGGAGCGATTCGAGCTGATGGCATCGCTCGCCGAACTCCCCTCCGACATGGTTTTCTACACGCAAATTACCATGGAGGCAGCCGAAGATCCGGAGTTTCTCGAGGCCATGCGGAAGGCGCACATCCGAGGCGCGCTGGTGGGAGTGGAAGCCGTTACGGCGGAAGGTCTGAAAGCGGTGTTCAAGGACTTCAATTGCTCGGGCGAAAATCTGGTTGAGCGACTCCAGGCTTTTCGCGCGCACGACATCCATGTTCTCGGCTCATTCATTTTCGGCTTACCGACCGATCGGCCGAATACGTTCGATGCGACGGCGGAGCTTGCGCAGCGGGCGGGCATCACGTTCGCGCAGTTCGTCATGCTGACGCCGTTTCCAGGAACGGTCGATTTCGAACGTTGGGAGAAAGCTCAGGCAAATACAGGAGAGAGCGTCAACGGTATTCCTCTCACGCGCTACTGGTTGATTCCCCCCGCGCAGAGGCCCAAGATGTTCACGCCGCACCCCACCATGACGTCGGACGAAATCCGTGAGCGCACCCAGCGTGTGTGGGACGCGTTTTACAGCGTCGGTTCCATCTGGAAGCGATCGCGCTGCGTGTCCTCTATCAGGGCACGCCTGGCGTTCTTATTTGTATCCAAACTGTACCGGCAGATGTATGCGGGAACCGGAATTGCCACCGACAGCGCCCGACAAAGTCGCGCCCGTTTCTGGGCACGCCTGCTGGCGAAACCTACCCGGCGCCTGTTTCAGGCAAAGCCTTTGCCCACTCTGGAAGTCCCTGCACGCAGCAAAAAGTCGACGAGAGTTGAGGCCGGGGCCGGCGTCGTGCCGGGAGTAGACGACGGCGCTGTCTCGTTTCACGTTCTCAGTTAGCCACGTTCAAGAGGCTGGCGCTGGAGATCGGAAGGAAAAGGTTCGCCCTAATTCAGCGACATCTTGCGAAGCAGCTTGAAGTTCTCGAGCATCTTGCCCGTGCCGAGCACAACCGATGCTAGAGGCTGGTCTGCCAGCAGCACCGGCATTCCTGTTTCACTGCGAATGCGCTCATCGAAGTTTCTCAGGAGCGATCCTCCGCCGGTTAGGATGATTCCGCGCTCGCTGATGTCGGCACTGAGTTCTGGCGGAGTGCGCTCGAGAGCGCTTCGGATGGCGCCGACAATTGCTGTAACGCATTCAGAAACCGCCTCCCGAACTTCTTGATCGCCTACCGTGATCGCCTTCGGCAGGCCGTATAGCAGATCACGGCCCTTCACTTCCAGGGTCATCGGTTTGTCGAGCGGGTACGCCGATCCGATATCTATCTTGATATTTTCCGCCGTACGCTCGCCGATCAGCAGATTGTATTTCTTCTTCACGTAATTCATGATGGCGTCGTCCATCTGGTTCCCCGCCACACGAAGCGAACGCGAATAGACGATTCCCGATAGCGATATCACCGCAATGTCCGTAGTACCACCGCCGATATCGACAACCATGTTTCCGCTAGGCTCCGTCACCGGAAGACCCGCGCCTAGCGCCGCTACCATCGCCTGTTCCACCAGATGCACCTCGCTGGCCTTGGCGCGATACGTGGAATCCAACACCGCACGTTTCTCTACTTCCGTGGTCTCACTCGGCACGCCAATGACGATCCGCGGATGTACCAGACTCTTACGCTTGTGGGCTTTCTGGATAAAGTAATTCAACATCCGTTCGGCCATCTTGAAATCGGCGATTACTCCATCGCGCAGCGGCCGAATGGCCACCACGTTCGCGGGAGTACGGCCGAGCATCTCTTTGGCCTCCAGCCCGCATCCCACAATCTCGCCCGTGGTCCTATTCACCGCGACGATGGACGGCTCGTTCACCACAATCCCTTTGCCTGCGATATACACCAACGTATTCGCGGTGCCAAGGTCAATCGCCAAATCCGACGAGAACATTCGGAACAGTGAACGGTACGTCATCAGGTTGTATCCAGTCATGGAACTCATCGGGATACGCGTCTCAAAACTTCAGTGGATTTCACCCTGATTTTCCGTAAGGACACAAGCTCCCGCGCAACTCGATTAATACGGCTTACGCGCTTGGTAGTACAACAGTGTCATGACACGAATTCTGGTGCTTCTCGCCACCTCCGCAGCTTTGATGCCCGCTCAGGATTGGGCCCGCCAGCAACTCGGAAAATCGCCCCGGCATTCCGAATGGGTGACGGTCAAGCACGACAGTCGCTCCGTTGAGACCTTCGTCGTCTATCCCGAATCGAAGAGCAAGACGCCGGTCGTCCTCATCATTCACGAGATCTTCGGGCAGACGGATTGGGTCCAGGATCTTGCCGATCAGGTCGCCGCCGCCGGCTACATCGCCGTCGCTCCCGATCTTCTCTCCGGCATGGGCCCGAACGGCGGCCGTAGCACCAGCTTTGCTCAAAGCGAAGCCGTCCAGGCAGTCAGCCATCTCGATCCGGGCCAGGTCACCGCGGATCTCAACGCCGCCGCCGATTACGCAATCAAACTGCCCGCCTCCGATGGCAAGCTGTTCGTAGCTGGCTTCTGCTGGGGTGGTAGTCAGAGCTTCCGTTTCGCGACCAATCGTCCTGATTTGGCCGCGGCGTTCGTGTTCTACGGGTCGGCGCCGATGATGCCCGATCAGCCCAATGTGCCCGATCGCGAAGCCTTGACCCGCATCAAAGCCCCGGTGTACGGCTTCTATGCCGGCAATGACGCCCGCATCGATGCCACGCTGCCTTCGACCGAAGCCGCCATGAAGCAACTCGGCAAAACTTTCGACCCGCACGTCTATGAAGGAGCCGGCCACGGCTTTATGCGTGCCGGCGAAGCACCCGACGCGACGGAGGCGAACAAAAAAGCTCGCACCGAGGCTTGGGAGCGCTGGAAAACTCTCCTTAAGCATCAGTAATGGCGCCGTGGCCTTGGTGGACACCTCGGTAAGGTCCAATCCCCACTTCTCCGACAGCGCGCCCAAGTGCGCGACGGACAATGGTCTTTCGTCAGAATCGTGGTATTATCGGACGTCCATACGTGCGGCTGCGTCTTTCTAGAATTTCTTCTGGCCTTGGCTGCTTGTTTGACAATTAAAGCAACTAGGAGTTCGGAATGACAAACGTGTTCGTTGGAAACCTAAGTTTCCATACGACCCAGGATGATCTCACGTCCATCTTTTCGCAATTCGGGGCAGTTGAGCGAGTCAATCTGGTAACTGATCGCATGACCGGCCAGCCGCGTGGTTTCGCCTTCGTTGAGATGACAACGCGCTCGGAAGCGGAAGCGGCAATCTCGGCCCTGAACGGCAGCGATTTGCACGGCCGAACCCTGAACGTCAACGAAGCTCGACCAAAGACGGACGCTCCGCGCGGCGCGAGCCGGGGCGGCGGCAGCAATTTTAAGAAGTCCCGCTGGTAAACGCGCGCAGGAAACCGATGCCGGTCAACCGGCCGGTCTCCTTGGTTCAGTTACATATTTACTCGAAACGGAGATTCGATGGCAACCCGCGGTTCCTTCCAAAAACGTCAGAAAGAAGCAGCGCGTCGCGAGAAGCGGCAGCTTAAATTGGATCGTCGGCAGGGCCGGGTCACTCCGGGAACAGCAACTCAGAATCAAAATCCGGATGAGGCCAACCCCGATGCTGTGAACCCAGATGACACGACACCTGCGTCGACGGAAGACAGCCCCTTAGAGAAACCTGCTGAGCACAGCCCTATCGGCGGTCAACAGTAACGGCGCGCTTAAACGCTCCGCCAGGCGTGGCGCCCACGCGGCTATCCGCGAGTCCGGCGGTTGCAAGATGGTGCCAGTTCGCGAACCAGCTTTTGCTGGCGGCGGATGCGCTCACCCGCCGAGCAGGGCTCGAAAACAAAGCCGGTCGGCTTCCGATTGGCGACAGCCGTACCGATTTCCTTCAAATGCTCCAGCAGGCTGGATTTAATATCGCTGGTTTCGCCCACAAACACCCACTCCCGGCCGTTCGAAAGTCCATAGACTCCTGAGCAACCAGGTGCGTTGTTCTGGATGGACGTCGCGGTGAAACTGCGCGCGGCGCACTCAGTAAATGGCAATTCTTCAGCTTTCCCGCGGCAACGTTCCCAAGTGCAGGTTCGAGGTAACCGGCGGCCGTCGGAAAGGCCGGCGCGCCGGGCGCTTGGCGGCCTTCTCGGCCGCGCGTTTCTCACGTTCGACCAGTAGCGGACGAAAGTCTTCTACTACCACTCGATAGGTGTGAAGTCTATCCAGATAAGTCGGTCCCGCATCGCAGGCTGTGGTCAACATCTGCAGGCAGAACATAGGACCTTCCTGAACAGGCACCCCGTTCTGTGCAAAAAGAAGGAGGTCGATCTCGATGGAGAAAACGCTGACCGGATTCCGTTCTTCGATGCCCCGGAACAGGAAGCACCTTCGATCCCCCTGATGCGTGAACCCGTCATACGCGAAATGCATCGTTTCACCTCTTTACCAGCACAATGCGCTGGAGCAGCTCTTTCGTGTCTTTGCCGGTCTGATAAGAAGCTGGTATCTAAGAAGTCAAATCCAGAGGATCTGACTTAGTTCAGAACATCTGAAGAATGGGCGGAAGTGCTCAGTCCTTATAAGTATAGAGGAAATTTGGCTTTAAGTCCATCACAGAATGCGCGCGGAGCCGCCCGACTGCCCCTTTGACGGGCGGTCTGCCGGAAAACTGGTTGGTCTAACGGCTAACCGCATAGGTTGATTCCTCCCGATACTGGTCTCACGTCTTTCAAGCTCACGCACCAAGATCCGTAACCCCGCTTACGGCTGATGGGGTCATCCTCAATCTGAAAAAGCACATCGAGCTTCGCGCCGGGCTCGAACAGCGCGGCGCGGTCACCGAAGTTCCAAGCTTTGCAGAACAGCAGGCGTCCGTTATGCCGGAGCGCAACATTGAGGTGCTTTCCGTCCTTCAGTGGCTTTGCGGGGCCGGCAACTTCCGCTCCCGAGGCATGGAAGATAGGCAGCGGATTGCCAAACCCAAACGGGCCCAGCCTCATCAGTTGCTGCACGCACGGCTCTGTCAACTCCGTGAAGGAAGCTTCGGCATCCACAACGTATTGCGGCCGAAGATCGTCCGCGCTCAGTTTTGCCGCCGCGAAATCGCTAAAGCGGTGCCGAAAGCATTCCAACTGCCCGGCGCGCAGAGTCAATCCCGCCGCTTGCCGGTGCCCGCCGAATTTCACAAAGAGTTCGGG